>JAIESH010000136.1 GCA_019746175.1 Candidatus Altimarinota bacterium | reverse complement strand
ATTACAGCCAAGTTGATATGGACCTGATGAGGAACCACTAATGAGCAAAGAGGAATACAGAGAAGTGCTCAAGGCAAGAATTAAAAATTGGATAACTACAAAAAAGTGAATCATAGGTGAACAAAGAATGGCAATGCATCAAAGTACTACACTCAATGATAAGGTAGCTCAAAGAATTGCATTTCTTGAACAACTTGCTTCAATTCCAGATGATATTATAGATCAAGGCATGTCAACACTTCAATAATAAATCCCCTAAATAAGGGGATTTATATTATTATGTAAGACTCTCATCATTGTAAAGATCAAGAATGCTTTGTTTTTCATTTGAAGTCATTCTTCTCCATTGCCCTTCGTCTAGGTCTCATAGCATAATACTTTCTACGCGTATTCTTTTTAGTTTTTTGACATCATATTCAACCGCAGCAACCATACGGCGGATTTGTCGATTTTTTCATTCTTTCAATATAATTGAAAACTTTGATGAAGAAAGTCGAGTAATCTCGCAGGGGCGTGTTGTATATTTTCGAGTAATAATAGTATCCTTCCCTTCTATACGACGAACTATACGTGTACGTGAGCCATTGTCCTTGAGTTCTATGCGTACTCCCCTTCGCATTTTTTCAAGTGCTTCATCATCAATTTTTCAATATACCTCAACTACATATTCTTTCTCATGTTCATATTTCGGATGCATCAGATAATTAGATAATCTACCATCATTAGTAAGGATTATTAATCCTGTAGTTTCTTTATCTAATCTACCAATTGGAAATACTCTCTCTGGTATATTAACAATATCTAGTATTCATTTTTCATCATCTTTACCAGAAAGACAAGTTGTTACAATATCACGTGGCTTATTAAAAACATAATACACGAGCTCTTCTTGATCTTTAATAATTTGATCAGAAAACTTTACAACATCAACATCTGGATCAATAACTTGTCCAATATGTGCTACAGTTCCATTTACGGTAACGAGTCATTTTTCTATATATTCTTCAGCTTTTCTACGCGAACAGACTCAGGCGTGGGCAAGATACTTTTGTAACTTCATAAGTTTTAATTCAAATAATATGTATTTCTACGAGCAATAATAATAGAAGGTTATAATAGGTAAAAAAGGTAAAAAAGCAAAAATCTTTTGACAGATGGCGAAGTTTTTTTAGACTTTATTTTTTTATAAAAATAATGGCAATACTCCTCGTAGAAAACTCTGCTTGAAAACCCTTTGATGGTTGTCCTATTAAAATCAATGAAATTGGTTTTACAGTAATCTCAAGTAAAGGGATTTTTGATCTACAAAAGCTCATTGGGAAACGCATAAGAAGCATAGAGGCAAATGGTGCCAGAAAGACACTTAATCCAGAAGTACTCATTCAAAAATGAACACAATTACGAATTAGACATCTTATGAATGGATTACTTGATTTTCAAGATGAAACGTCCGAACTTATAGATTAATATAGCAACCTCATCATTCATCACGGATAACTTCTAAGATCATATTATATACATCAGTATAGCCAAGATTTTTTGATATAACCCTCAGACGATTCAGTGGTCTGATATAGCGATAACGAGCGAGATTTCCGAGAACTTCTCGATCAATTTTTGAGTGAAATAATTTTAAAAAATGATGAATATTATTATCTCAAATACCCACTTCATGCCTACGAAGTGAGAGTGCCTCCATAAGTGCGAGCTCCTTCGAACAAAATTCTAATTCAAAAGGCTGCCTTAATAAAGTAGAATTACTTACAATAAGTCTCCAGAGAGACTTTTTTCATGTCTTTTCACCGGATACGAGGGTTCGAAAATGTACTTCCCTACTATCAGATAGTTTGATTCGAAGTGATGTATCACGAGTATATATAATCAAAATATCAGGAATGGAAAAATTCTGTAAATGTAATTCCATGGACTTTTCTCAACCAATAATGCCACCACTCGGTGTATGAAGTTTGATAAGTTTTCTAACAATTTTCCAATACAACCCATAGATATCAAATGATATACTAGCACCCGAAATAAAATAGATATTATTTGAAATTTTCTCAATCAAAGATCGTCCAGTGAGTATATTCATGGCATAATTGATACGTGTGAGTGATCCACCTGATCGCATCCATACTTCGGTTATGTCTTTCTTGGTGAGAATTTCTCACATATAATCAATCATTTTTTTTACAAAAATGTCAGAAACAGTATCGTGTTTTTTATTCATCAGCACAGTATAATCAAGCTATATATTTTTGCAAATTTTTACTATATATTTTTGATTTTTTTATCACATAAAAAAGTATTATAAATAAAGTGAGATATATTTATTCAACTTCTCTTAAACAAATACGATTATAGTAGTTCACGTATTCTTGATATACACCCATAGCAATACTTAAGCCATATGATAAAAATCATTTACAAATCTATGCCGTAACTATCTATATAACAAGAACTACATTCTTTATTTATTTTAATACTTTATAATATATATGACAAAACAACTCCTAATTGGACTCGCAACGATTGCGGTTACTGGAACAGCACTACTTGCCACTGGGATGTCAGCAGCAAGCACAGATACAACAGCAATATCTAGCACTATGGCAATGAGATATCTGAATAATCCCCAAAAGGACCAAGATATCATCTCTACTCTTTCAGGAAAGGTTTCAGCTCCAGCACTACAAGAATTACAGACTCTTATAACAAAACACAAAGCTGAAATGGATACACTCATGACAGCAATGCCTATTGATAAGACTGCAATGCAAACAAAGCATGAAGCATTCAAAACAGAGATGGAAGCACTTATGGTAAAATATCCTGAACTCAAAGTTGCCATGCCACAAAAAGAATTCCGAAATAAAAAGGGAGGAAAAAATGATGAAATAAAAGCTATCATAGCCACACTTCCTGCAAATGTACAAACAGAATTACAAGCAATACGTGATTCATATAAAACAAAACAAGAAGCACTCAGAACTGAAGAAAAAGCAAAAATTGATACACTGCTCAGTGCATATCCTGAAGTAAAAACGAAGCTTGAAACTTCAAAACTTGAATGAGAAAAATATAAGATGAAGTCTCATAAATGACATAGATAACAATATAAAAATATCCCTTCTTAGGGATATTTTTATAATTTAAAGATGATTTAAAGTTCATAATTATATTAATCTTGCAATCATATATTGATAGAATATACTAAATTTACTTTCTAGTCGCAAACACCATGAAAATACTCATTATTGAAGATCATCCGAAGATACGCGAGAATATTATAGAATATTTCAATATCAAGTGATATACTGCTGAGTGAGCTATACACGGGGAAGAGGCCCTCACAATGTTACATGCACATTATGATATCATTGTACTTGATATGAATATGCCAATTATGGATGGAAAAACATTTATCGCAAAAATACGCGAGAATGGAGATATGACTCCAGTAATAGTACTCACATCGAATTCCCTTCTGTCTGATAAAATAACTATGTTTGATCTTGGTGCAGATGATTATGTAGTTAAGCCATTTGAGATGAAAGAGCTTGAAGCAAGAATTATAGCACTTGGGAGAAGAAGAGAAAAGGCAATAGAAGAAATTATAGAATTTGATAAATATAGTATAGATATATCAAAAAAAATAATAAAAAAATGAGATATTACTATGGAGCTATCGAACAAGGAATATGGAATTCTAGAATTCCTTTGTAGAAACAAAAGTTTTCCAAAAAATAAAGTAGAAATACTCGAAGCAGTATGGTGACTGCGCGAAGCTGAGCTTGCTATGAACTCAGTAACACTTGAAGCACATATATCAACTATTAGGAAGAAACTCGGTAAATCAACAATTGTAACTATAAAAGGAACATGATACGTAATTTCATAAATACATACCTACAAGATGATGAGAAGAAATTGGCGTTCAAGCTGAGTATTGCAGCTTTTTTTATATTTACTTTGACACTGAGTCTCATAGTATGAATGAGTTATATTTTTTCTTATAGAGAAATTAAAAAAGAACTCAGAGAAGAGTCTCAGAATATTCTCGGTATTCCCGAAGCGCGTGATCTCTTTCTGAGTGATCGACCGAGTTTTCCTGATCGAAAAAACGAAAATAGAAAGAGATGACCCAGAGATTTCATTGTTATAAATGAAAAACATGGTACCATCATAAAAAATGATTTTCTAGATCTAAGCAAAGAAAATATAGATGCACTATACAGTATAAGGAAATATATAATATCATCTATAACGATAAATGGAAAAGATTATCTAGTAAGCAAAAATACTGTAGATTCAAATTCTGTACTATTTTTTCGTGACCTTAGCCCACTCCAATCATTTCATATAACACTACTTAGTATCGCTATAGTTGCATCATTCATTGGATTATTCATCATATATGCCCTATCCCGCTATCTCGCTAAAATTACCATTGAACCTATTAAGGCGCAATCTCGTGAACTCGAAGCATATAGCCACAATGTAGCACATGAACTCCGCACTCCCCTCTCTATCATGAGATCAAATCTCGAACTACTTAAGATCAAGCCTGAAAATCGGTTTATCGATTCAACTGATGAAGAAATCACAGGCATGGAACATATCATTGATAGTTTGCTTTTTCTTGCAAAACCAGATGGAAAAAATAATCACCAAAGTATCAATCTCGTCAAAAAAACCGAAGAAATAATATCAAAATATCAAACAGAGGCAATTATTACATTCAAATCAAAATCTAAAAATATTACTAAATTAACGAACGATGATCTCTATACTCGCATAATTTGTAATCTGATAGAAAATGCTATCAAGTACAAATCTGGATGAGAAATAGATATCATACTAAACAATGAATATATTAGCATCAGTAATAGTATTGAAAAGAACCTCAGTGAGGTGGAACAAAAAAATATCATTAAAGTATTTTATCAATGAGATAGCTCACGAAGCTCAACTGGATACGGACTTGGACTTGCTCTTGTAAATAAAATTACAACAATTCTTGGATGGACCATGGATATTGATACAAAAAGTAAGAAGTTTATTGTCAAAATAGGTTTTTAAAATATCTAATTTTATTTGGATTTCTACAAAAAGTATAGTAATATTGATTATAACTAAATTTAATTATGAATCCTCTAGAGATACCAAAACTTGATAAATATATTAATGATTTTTCATGACTTCTATGAAAAGAAGAAGTCAAAATCATCGACCAAAATTTCAAGAAACATGAATATGAGACAACCGAACAAATTGTTACTATATTTATACCAAATCGAAAATGAATCGAACTTATTGATATTGGACTCAAAATTTTTAATGAAAATGGTATCTGACAAAAAGAACTCAATAATTGACTTCTTCTTATTATTGCCACAGAAGAGAAAAAACTTAGAATTATTGTAGGGAAATGACTGGAAATCAAATACACAGAAATGGTGTGTCGTGATTTAGTAGAAAACTATCTTCGTCCACTTCTAAATGAATGAAAATATTGAGAACTCATAGAAAAATGGCAAGAATTGACAACTCAAATTACAAATATACCCAATTGAAATCCAAATCAAATTAACTCATATATATCAAATTCTAATACAGAGCAAAGCAAAATAGTGCCGTTTCTATGGATATTACTTATCATGCTGGTAATGATTTGACTCATAACAATGGGTAGTTATCTATGCGGTAGTAGTAATTCAGCTTGTGATACATGAAATAATTCTAGCAATAATAGCTCTTATGATTCATCTTACAACTCCGACAACAGTTCAAGTGATTATTCATCATCCAGTTATGACTGATGATGAGGTTCTTCGAATGGCGGTGGTTATGGTGACTAATTTATAATACTCTATGGAAACTATTTTTCTTATTTTATTTCTTTGAGCAATATTCATTGCTATATTATATTTTTCTCGTCCTTCTTTTTCAACAAGACAGAAACGACTTATGAATATGTATTCTTCAGTAATTTCAGATATGAATCTCGATCATGCAAATAACGATATATGATCAATAAATATTTACAATATTTCTCAAAGTATCATCAATTTCACTTCTGAACTTGAAAAAATGATACCTAAAATCCAAGAACAAAGTAAAGATAATAAACAGTGGCTCACGAGTTTAATAAAAGAATTTAATCTGCACTTACAAATCTGGCTTGATCGACATGCGGATGAGCTCCAAATTATGGAAGATACTATAAAAAAAATGAAATCAACAGATTTAGGACATAAGGCTGTATTGGATCTAGTAGTAATCCGACTTGAAAATCATAATAGAATTCTCGAAAAAATATAGACGTATTTTCTTTTGCAAAAAATCCCACTTTCTAATACAATATTCACGATATAATCTATTTTTGATCTATCATTTATTCGTAAAATCATCTCATATGGCCGATAATCAAGTCCAAACTCAGGATCCACAAGAAGAAACTGTTAAAACACTTACAAAAATCGAAACCAAGCCTCTATCAGCAACTGAACAGGCTGAAGTAGAGAAAACATTTTCAGAAGCCACAGATTTCCGTTCCCTTGGAGAAAAGATTACTGCGCCACTTGATTCAATCATCGCTGAAACCGCAACAATTATTGATGCAGATCCAATTATGAATGTTTCTGATGAGCTCTCAAAAATGAATTCATCAGTTCAAGAAGTATACAAAGAAATCATCAATAATGATGGTACAATGATGAAAATGGCAAAGGCAGTTCCACTTCTTGGATCACTTATGAGATCTCTTGATTCAAAATGGGATGAAGCAAAATTCAATATTCAAACTCTTCAAGGCAAAATTGAGATGATTTTCTCTGGTTTTGATCAGGCATATTCATCACTCAATACTTCTATTGATATGCAAAAAAAGTTCCTTGAAGGAATTGATATAAATCTTGGAAAAGTAGTAGCGTATAGAGATTTTCTCATACAAAAAGTTGAAGAATTCAAAGCAAAATCTAGCGAAACAACCGATGAGACTACCAAGATGAAACTTGATATGTTTATCCGACAAGTAGAGTATTTCATTGGGAATATGAATGTACTTATTGGAAATCTTGATATGGCGAGAAAACGTCTTCTAATGAGACTTGATGCTGCAGCAAAACTCTCACTTTCCATGAGTTCTAGCCGTCCTATTTTCAAAACTCTTCTCTCGACAGCACTTATCGAAACAAGTTCACAAAAAGCTCTTGACGCCAGTATGAAGGCTATCAATGTTATGGGAGAAACTATCGACAAGATGTCTTCTGAACTCACCGATAAGGCTATTGAATCATCTCGAAAGAGTGAAGAGCTCTCTTCTAAGCCAGTACTTTCATCGACAGTATTTATCGAAAATGTTACCAAACTAAAGACTCATTTTGAAACAATAGAAGCCTACCGAGCACAAGTAAAAATCGAGGCCGACGCAGAAAAAAAAGCATTTGAAGATGCGAGCGCTGAACTAGCAAAAGTAAAAGTTCTCAA
Source organism: Candidatus Altimarinota bacterium (assembly GCA_019746175.1). Classification (GTDB taxonomy): domain Bacteria; phylum Patescibacteriota; class Gracilibacteria; order BD1-5; family UBA2023; genus JABFSX01. Next base: position 26,906 of record JAIESH010000136.1, on the reverse strand, counting down.
TGCAAAAGATCAAGAAGAACTCGCAAAAGAACTCAATAAATAGAGAAAAATCCTGATCTTTTCAGGATTTTTTTGATATAGATTTATATGCTTATTTTTTATACGGATGACTACAAAATGTATATTTATAATATTATCTGGCTTTTTTTTATTACAGACTAGCTACGCTGTAGAAATAAAAAATTCAGATAATTTCTCATGAATCGTCATAACTGGAAAAAATCCTATCACTTCAAATTTAAGTTTGGAGAAAAAAATAGAAAATGGATTAACTAGCAGTAAAAATCTTACAAGCTTTATTCAAGAGATTAGTTGAAGTATGAATAAAAGTAAAAATATTACTATTAATATTAATTACTTAAACCAGCTTAATAAGTCTATTACTCTACTCGAAAAAAAATATTCTTCTAATGAGTCTTACAAAAAAACACTCAATAATCTAAAGAGTTATGTAGCTTTTTTATCAAAAGAACAGACAGCATTGAGAAATAAAGAATGAGAAGTGATTGGTATTTCAAAAAAAAATCAAAATAAAATAATACAAGGGATATACCAACTTACAGAAAAAAAGTATAAATGAAATTTTAAACAAAATAACCAAGATGTATGTGCTATGGAGTTTGGAAATGAATGGCAAATTTCACAAAATAGTCGAGATGCACATCTCATGTTAACAAAAGATAATACAGCATGGGATACACTAAAATGAAGCATTAGCTGCAATAACTATAATTCATTATGAGAAAAGAATTTTTGATTCATCTATTCAATTCGATGATGAGTAGAACTTAAGAATAATAGGGTAAATTGTAATTCTAGCTATCAAGTAGCTTGTGAAAAAATAACAAGTACGTCAAATAATGTTGAAAACTGGAGGGGTTATATGAATCCTGTTACAAAATCACAAAGAGATGACTTTATGAATCAAATCAATTCAGAGCTCTCTTGAAAAATAAACTCTGATAGTAACTTTATTTATCTAAACAATTATCTCTCCATTTCCAAAAAAGAATTTTCAGGAATTCAACTCTACAAAGATCCAACTATTCAAACTTGTCCAACAGGGTTTAGTCTTGCTCAATATGAGTATGATTGAAAAAATAATCACCTTGCATCAAACTATACATTGGAAGTACTGGGATATTACTTGTCAAAAAATCCAAATTCTTACAATTTTGTAGAATTACAAGAAGTATGAAATCGATATGCTCATGATTATCGATTTTGGATGAAACAAGATAGCTGGACAAGTAACTATATGCTAAAATTTAATGAGGAACAAATCAAACAACGATGATACGATGCAACATTTAGTGTTTTTAATGTAAGAATGCAAAACGCATACTTAAATTGGAAAAAGCCAATACTAGATAATACTTATTTCATAGATGATCATTTTGGTGGTAGTGATAAAATGTCAGAAAAAAGACCGACTCTCTGTCAAAAAAATTGAACAAAAGATGATTTTTCTAAACTGCCATGAAATATTAAAAAATATGATGGTAGAATTATTATGAATCAATGAAGTAGTGAAGCTGATAGTTTTCTAATGTACACATATCAAAAAATTATTGCCGAATATAACTGATGATGAGACAATTTATATCAATATTTTTTACCATTATACAGAGATTCTGGATATCATTTTTATAGACAATCAAAATAATTATATATGCAAACCAAAACCCTTACACCAATCCCTGAATCTAAAAGTATTACTGATATAGCAAATATTGTGGATGAACGAGGATTCTATCTTCATGAATGGATTTCATCAGATGAACTTCAGATGACACTCGAGAAAGATTACCTACAAATAGTAAAAGCTTCTAGTATTCCTTTGGCGATAATCACAATTATTGCTGGATTCATATGATTCTCTGGTGGGCCAATTGGAACTATGATTGCAGTGCTTGCAGTACTGGGTGTATTCTACACGATAGTAAGTATTATCTTACTCATCAAGTTTCTCTATAGATCATACATCTATACGAGATGAGCCAATGTGGTTATTACTGATAATCACTACGTATCCGGATGAACTATCCTGGAACAATCAGACACAGAATCTACGAAAAATGCTTTTAAAAAAATTGAAACTATATTTGATGAACCATTTCTCGGTGAGTCAAAACTAGAGGACAAAAAAATAAAAGCCAAAACCGAACTTTTTGAAAGTCTCAAAGAAGTGGCCATGGGATGATGAAAAATACTACAGCAAGTATGAAGATCTAAAGATTCGGGATGAATTGTAATTGTAGTTCTCGTGGCTTGATTTCTCTATGCTGCGATGATGGCAATTGTATATTTTATTTGAATTTTTTTCATATCTCTTTTTGGTAAGATATTCTCATGACTCGCTCATCAGTATCTTCTCATGACCAGTAATACTGAACATAAAATCCAAACGTTATTTGGAGATATTCAGTTAAGCTCTGATTCATTGAGAGAATGACAAAAAACTACAGTAACACTCCTCCATGAGGCCTGACGTGATGAATGGAAAGAGAATCTATCTGGTAAAATCTGAGAATCACTAGAACTCATCAATTCACTCGCATCAAACGCAACAGATAAAAGTATAGAACTCAGAAAGATTCTTGAATCATCAGAATATAAAGATATTTTTAATTTTATTAAATACGGTAACTGGATAAAAACTCAAATACTTGAACCAATCGATTCAATTCTAACTCTTATTAAAAAAAATCATAAAACACTACAATCAACCATTGATTCCATAGAAGAACAAATCCTAAATACTACAGAAAAACACCTAAAATCTCCATTACTCATGCAGAAAGATCGTCTCATTCTTCAGGTAGAGAGCTTCTCTAAAATAGAAAAAATTCTAAACGAATACAAAGAAAAACTCACTGTATCAAAGTAATTAATAACAATTAATATATGTCTCAAAAAGATACTGGCTTCGATGCATTTTTCCAAGCCATCACCACATCCCCAGAATTCAAATCTGCAGTCACAAAAGATTGGAAATGAGATTCGATGGATGCTCTAGAAAAATCACTTCTAGAGATGCAATCATGAGTAAATCATGCAAGTAAACTCATGAATGAGCTAAATACAAATTTTGCAACAGATGAATTATCATCAAGAGGAAAAGAAATTCAAAGAGATAATTCATCTATGTGAGTCACGCCGCCAAAAACTGGAAATGCAAAAGATGAAACAGAAAAACCTACTGTTGAAGTACAGCATTTTATACGGAAAGAATGAAAACCATGGGGATTTGAGGCAGTTGCTGGAATGGATGAACTCAAAAATGAACTCAAAGATAGTTTCATTAAGCCACTCAGATTCAAATTCATGGTGGAAAAACTCAAGAATAATGAATCATCTGAAGACAAAACTACAGAAGATATCACAAAACATGAACTCATACTCAAACTCTACTCTGAATACGAGAAATTCAAGATCTCCATACCCACAGGAATGCTTTTTTATGGGCCTCCTGGAACTGGTAAAACATTCATCACAAAAAAACTCGCTGAAGAACTCGGATGTGGATTTATCTCAAAAAATATGGGTGAATTCGGATCATCATATCTGCATCAAACTACCAAAAATATCAAAGACTTTTTCGAATGAGCAAAAAAAGCTGCAGAAAAAGAACCAATTATTCTCTTCCTCGATGAGATCGATTCTCTTGTATCTGCAAGAACGAGCAATGTAGATGCAAATAAAGCTGAAGAAGTTTCACAATTTCTCCAAGAATTCAATGCACTCGAGACAGCTCCAAATCTCATAGTTATCGCTGCGACCAATCGCCCAGATCATCTTGATTCTGCTATCCTCCGCTCTGGCCGTCTTGATAAGAAGATATATCTCGGACCACCCGATGATGTCGCTCGTAAGGCTCTATTTGAGATGTACATAGAAAAGGCAGGTCGCCCTCATAAAAAACTGAATTATGAGGAACTCTCAAGGCTATCAGAATGATACGTTTCTGCTGATATAGAGGCCATCTGTGATGAGGTTGCACGTGATGCATCAAGAGATCTTCTTGAACTCATCGATGAAGCCGAAACAGGAAAGCTCACTGATAAGGATCTCTCATGACATAGTATCTCTATGGAATCAATCCAAAGAACCATACAAGAAACTCCATCATCCCTCAAGATGGTAGATATGGGTATTTACGAAAGTTGGCTCGAGAAAATTAAGTAATTATATATTTATGTCCACAATAAAGGAAAAAGTGTTAAATATGCTCAATACGGAAATAACACAAAAACCGAAAAGCAAAAAATCACCAATACACAAAATAATAAGAGAAGCTGGACAAGGTATGTATTCAAAATTAATATATGTATTAATTATGCCTGTAAGCATAGTAATGGTACTATATCTAATTATTGGCACCTTATTAAGTATTGGTGATATATTATTTAATACACATTTTACTGTAATACTGAATATTGGTGATAATTGATTAATAAATATTGCAACGCTAATATTTATACTCACTATAATAGCACTGGTTTTTTTCTGAATATATAATATCGTTCTTAGATTCACAATTATTAAAATAGAATCCATAGAAAAACTATTAGAAAATACTGAAAATCAAGTAGAGGAAATATCTGAAATTCTTTCAAAAATACAGAGTAGTTATAGCTTTGTAAGAATAATTGGATATATGAATTATTTATATTTCCTCATATGAAGTAAAAAATATAAAAATATGCTACAAGACTATTTAAAAGAGGCAACATATAAAATTATTTTTTATCTTAATAATCTCCGTTCTGATCTCGCTATTCGTCTCCAGGAACAACAATCCAACCTTAAATCAGCGAAATCCGAGGTCGAGAAAAATATCAAGTGAACTACTGAACTAGAAAAAATTTCTGAACTTCAGAAAATCAGAATCGATAAACAAGTCGAACAATTCGAAGAATTACAGAGAGCTCTTGTAAAAGTTTAATTTTTGTTTATTTGAGGTATTTCTGATATATTAAAAATGCTTTTACTGTAATTAATTTCATGGAAACTAAAAATATTGAAAAAAACTATTTTATATTACAAAATTCGTATATCAAATATTTTGAGAGCATCAAATATAAAATTTTATTTGATTATGCAATGGTAATAATTTTTATTCTTATTTTTTATGCGAATCAAATACAACTAATTATCTGGCTAATATTATCTATAGTACCAGCTCTATTAATTACTACAATAATATTATCACCATTAAAGAAGGAAATTATCGAACTTACCAATACTATAAAAATATATAAAGAAATTCCAAGAATACAATCTAGTATTCAGGGCTATGATGAGATAGAGACATTGATCATAAATATCGATAAATGATATGATAATCTATATTATCTCAAGTATTCTATATTACTAAAAATTATTAGTAAGTTTGGGAATATCTCAAAATTTGATATTCAAGGATTTGTAGATCACAACATTAGAGAATTTCAAAAAGTAATATTTGATTTCAAGAATGACTTAGGAGTACATATCAATGAACAACAAAAAATCCTAGAATCAGCTAAATTAGAAGTAGAAAATAATATCAAATGAACCCCTGAATTGGAAGAAGTTTCCGAACTCCAAAAAATCCGTCTTGACAATCAAGTCAAGCAATTCGAAGAATTGCAGAGAGTTCTAGTAAAGGTGTAAATTATATTTATAAGAATTAAATCTAAAAAATTAAGTAATAAAATATGAACGATTATTCATTTCCGATATCAAAATATAAAAACTTTGAAACTAAACTTAAAAAAGATTTTCATGAAAAAATATCAAAAATTGGAATATTAATTTCGTTTTTTTTAATATTTCCCATGTCTATGTTATGTTTTTTCGTACTCGCACTAATTGCTGAAGACTATATAATTAATGATATCATCATATTTATTATTTTAATAATAGTATTATGAATTGGCTCTTATATAATATATATCATAGTATTTTATATTTGAAAAAACATTTTTATAAAGCCAACAATAACTATAATAAACCATATATCAGAAACTATTATAAAACTCGGAATTACTATAGATTCTGATATATTAACAATTCAAAGTATTGATGCAATTATCGAAAAAACTTCAGAAATTAAAGAATTACAAAAAACATTACAACGATCGCAGATATTTCTGAGTATTTTCACAAAAAACATAGTACCATTTTTTTCATCACTTATGAAGGATACTGATAAATGGGTATTATCAATACTGATAAATCTCCGTTCCGATCTATCAATCCGACTCACAGAACAACAGAAATCTCTCAAATCAGCCAAATCCGAAGTCGAAGAAAACATCCAGTGAACAACTGAACTCGATCAAGTTTCTGAACTTCAGAAAACCAGACTCGATAAACAAATCGAGCAATTCGAGGAATTACAGAGAGTACTCGTAAAGACATAAAACGAATTTTTGCTTTTATATTTAAAACATGATACCCTATTTTGGGTATTTATTTTTTTAATATAATTATTATGGAAACTCAAACATTTGGTCTTCTTGGTCAGTATACAAATACGTTTTTTGGAATTGGTGGCATAGGGATTATTGTTGCGATATATTTTATTGTAACTTACAACTCAATTATTAATACAAAAAATACTACTGAAGAAGCTTTTTCAGCAATAGATACTGTGCTACAAAATCGATATAATCTCATTCCTAATCTTGTAGAAGTAGTGAAACAATATATGTCTCACGAAGCATCTCTCCTGAATAATGTATCAGAAATGCGATCAAAGCTGATATCAAGTACTAATAAAGGAAGCAAAGAACGTTTCTCTGAAGAAAATGAATTACAAGCTAGCATGAAATCAATTTTCGCAATAGCTGAAAATTACCCAGACCTAAAGGCAAGTTCTAATTTTCTAGAACTACAAACTCAATGGAGTGAGATTGAAGATCGTCTTCAATGAGCACGTCGTGCTTATAACTCTGCAGTGAAACAACTTAACAACAGTAAAGAGATGTTCCCATCAAGTATTGTAGCAAAGATGATCAAGATTTCTGAATATAATATGTTTGAGGCTGATGCGGTTGCAAAAGTAGAAAAAATGGATGCCAAAGCAATGTTTACTGCATAATCTATATACATATGTTCAATATAGATTTTGGAACACTACCTGAAGCATCGAGAAAAAATATCTCTCCAGAAGAAATCACATCTCTAAACGGACTTTTTCAGGATCCAACAATACAAAAGCAACTTGAAGATATCGAAGAACAAAGAAAAATACGTCAAAATTGGAAATATGTTATCTACGGATGATGCACTATACTTGCATTAACATTATCATATATATTCTGAACTTGAGAGAATATTTTTTCAAGATTGATTAGTGGATTATTTTTTACAATTGGAACCTGAGATGATGCATTTGCACCAGTAATATGGTCAACAATTGGATCATATTCACTTGGAATTGGATTTTTGTATAGTAAATTTTCATCAAAAATCGAGATCCCCCTCAAAAGTGAAGTATTACAGAAAATGTGCCCAATACTCTATTCAAAACTGGAATATAGCTATGATGGCAAGTATTCATTTGATGAAGTGGAGGATCTGAGATCAAAGAAATTTATAGACTCATATGATAGTATGGATCGAGTGGAGGATTCAGTACACTTTGATATAGAAAAAGATTGAAAGATTTTTTCAGTAAATGGATTTGAACTCGAAACTTCTGAAGTAAGAGGTAGTGGAAAAAATAGAAGACGCGTAACCACCAATCATTGTTATTTGATGCGAGCAGCATTTCCACACGCAAGAATACCACTATCAAGTGATTTACTTATAACACATGATATTGCGGACTCTTGATTATCAAATAAATTAATATTTCCTATTCTTGGACTATTCTTCTGAACAACTATTAGTTTAGTAATACTTTCATTGGTAATCATAAATTCATGAACACTGATATTCACGAGCTTGATGATTGGCGGATGTATATGATATAGTATTCACTACTTTTATCAGAAAAATATTAATACAAACCGTGTACAACTAGAAAATATGGAATTTGAAAAACTTTTCGATGTAAAATGCGAAGATCAAGTAACAAGTCGTATGATTATCACTCCTGCATTCATGGATCGGATTATATCATTTGTAAATAAAACAGGTAATAGTTACGAGTTCCTTTTAAGAGATAATATTATGTACATAAAAAGGCAAATTAAGGGAAACTATCTAGAAGCATGAACTGAAAAAAACATGCTCACAAACCTCGCTTGATTTACTCAATTTTATGCAGATATGCGTGAGATTATACAGTTTACCTATGATATGAATCTCATGTATCTTTCAAAAACTGATACAACTAAATCGATTGAAAACAATGGCTCAATAATCCATCAAGTAACCCCTATTGCATTTACCAATCAAAAAAATAGTAAAACATGAATTATAGGATGACTCTTAACTCGCTACGTTCTAAAAACATAATTAAATTGACAATTATATTAAATTGGTATATTATATAACATATTTAAAATTAACCCTATAATATATGTCATGACACCATGAGGCACCGGCAGCGAGTAGTCATAGCGGACCAAGTGTAATGAAAAGTGTATGCGGCTTATTTACAGAATGAGTACGATTTACAACTATAGGTATCTGTGATTGAAATGATGGATGACATGATCATTGACATCACTAATAATAAATCCCATCTCTGATGGGATTTATTATTTTCAGAATTAGCATTAGATGTTATGTCAATCAATTTTGAGCAAAATACTCATCTTATTTTTCTTTATAGGGCATTATCTGATATACTCAATCTATACGCATAATACAACTCTCATATGAATCTACTCTCCGGAATGAATTGACTCCGTGCACTCGCTGCTATCCTCGTTGTTGTATATCATCTCAATCAACACCTTCCGACTCAAAATCTCTCAGAATGATATATAAGCGCACATCAATTTGTCGAACATTTTTCTATCATTGTAAGTGTATTTTTTATACTTTCTGGATTTTTTAGATCACTTTCTTACTGGAAAAATATAGATACACCTGAAAAAATACCACAATTTTTTCCCTCGCTCAAAGACAGATTCATAAGAATTGCTCCAGCGTATTATGTGATGCTTATTTTGAGTTTAATTGTGACTTATTTACTTTGGTGAAAAGACGGAATAAATATACCTGCTTTCTTTACTGGATTCTTTTTCCTCACTTGGCTATCTCCAGATACTATTTTTCCAGTACTCATCAATGGCCCACTTTGGTTTATATCAATGGATATGATTGGATGGATATTGACATCATTCGTAATGTGGGGATTTTTTCAGATTCCAAAACAGTATAAAATCATATACTTCCCTATCATCATTGCCACAGTTGTTGCACTTCATTTTATATGGATTTCACTTCCATGGAAAACAGGAAGCGGTATTAGTTCGATTTGGTTTCCTACTTATAATCCATTTCTATTTTTTTTACATTTTATATTTGGAATTCTCTCCGCAGGAGTTGTAACTTGGCTTAGATGAAAAAAAATATCTAATCATATCTACTTCGATCTCATATTCTGAGTAAGTGTAATTATGCTTGCTCTATTTATATGGATAATTAGAGATCAAAATGATTGGGCACTATCTTATCCGAATTGACCTTATCATTTCCCTTGGATTCCAGCATTGATAAGTATTATTGTAACGGTAGTTCCATTCTCACGGTATGTAGGAAATATACTCGATAATGTATTTTTAACTTTTACTGCAAAAATATCATATTCTCTATTTCTCACCCATGCGCTCGTGATGGTACTACTTGATGCTTATATTTTTCCGAAAGATCTCACTATTAATCTCTGGATGATCTACTGTATAACAACGGTTATTTTATCTTATATCTCGGCTTGGCTCCTCTATAGATTTGTTGAAGTCCCTTGTATCAGTCGAAAATCATAATCAAAGCCATATGTTCAATTTCAAAAATATAAAAAGTGTTGCAATTATCGGAGCTTCTGAAGATTCAAAAAAAATAGGAAATATTCTCATTGGGAAAAATCAAAACTTTGAATGAAAAATATATGGGATCAATCCAAGATGATGATCTGCATATGGAATAGATTTTGTGAAAAATATCACTGATCTTCCTGAAATTCCAGATATCGCAGTATTCGCTATACCTGAAACATTTATCTATGAATCGCTCGAGGAAATTGGAAAATTCTGAATCAAAAAAGCCATCATCATAACTGCTGGTTTCAAGGAAATAGGAAACATAGAAGGTGAAGAAAAATTAAAACAGATTGCCAATAAATATAACATACGAATTCTTGGTCCTAATTGCTTGGGTTACGGCAATACTCATCAAAAATTAAATCTCAGTTTTGGTGGTAATTTTTTTGATACTGGAAATATCGGAATTATATCCCAATCTGGTGCCATGGCAGTTGCTATAACAGATATACTTTCTTCGAAAAATCTTGGTTTTTCAACATTTTTTTCACTTTGAAATAAAGTAAATATCGATGAGACTGACCTACTCAAAGAGTTTGAAAATGATACAAATACTGATGTTTTATGAATATATCTTGAGAGTATAAATCGATGATCTGATTTCATAAAAGTACTCAAAGAGCTTACGATGACAAAACCAGTAATCATCATGATGTGATGAATGTCATCAAGAGGAAAAATCGCTACCGCTTCACATACTGGATCACTCTCATGAGATAAAAATATGTATGAAGCTGCACTGAAACAAGGCTGAGCAATACTCACTTATTCTATAGCAGAATTTTTTGAGTATCTTCAGATATTTTCACTTAATGCAAAAAAACGTATTAATGGAAATCCGATCATTATAACTAATGCAGGAGGCCCCTGAGTACTTGCAACCGATCAGTGTGAATTCATGAATCTTGAGCTCATGTCGATTGATCCAGGAACAAGTAGATTGTTACGTGAAAATATGCCAACTATGATGAGTGCCAAGAATCCTATTGATATCATTGGTGATGCCGATAGTATACGTGTAATTCAAATACTCGAAAATATATCAAAACTCACTACTCCAAGCGATATAATTTTCTTATTTACAATACAAGCAACTACCGATATAGAAAGCATCTCGAAAGCCATAATTGAATTCAAAGATGAAAATCCAGAATACTGTATTTTTGTTGGATTGATTGGAGGAGATACTGTCGATTCAGCTGAAGAATTACTTACTTCCGCAGGTATTTTTACATCTAGAACAACGGAGTGAATGATAGGATCCTATAGAAAATTATTACAGTCAAAAAAACCAAGAGAAGAATTAAATACACCTAATATCATTAATAAAAAACCAAGAGAAGAAGCGAATTTATTGAATCAAAATGAAACTGAAAAGCTCCTGAAACATTATGGCATAAATACAACTTATACGCTAGAATATTCTCATATTGAAGATATTTTGGAATATTGTAAGCATAATAGTGGTCCATATATCATGAAAATAGGTGGAAAAAAAGTAGCACACAAAACTGAAATGAATGGAGTAAGTGGAAGACTCGATACAAACGAGCAAGTTATAGAGGCATATGAACAACTCACCACAAGAGCAAAACAGTATAATACTACTGAAAATATTATAACCATTGGAAAATATATAGAAACATCTCCAAAAATTGAATTATTCTTTGGAGCAAAACGCGATCCTATTTTTGGTGAAACATTTATTATAGGTGCTGGATGAATATTTCTCACCATTTTAAATGATACACGTATTCATATAGGTGAATGGAATGGTGATGAGATCACGGAAGTTATATATTCCCTCAGATCATATCCTGCGCTCACTGGCTACAGAAAACAACAATCTGCAGATATCAAGATACTTACAGAAATTTTTTCGGAGCTTTCAAAACTATTTTTTGAACATCCAGAAATAGAAGAAATTGATATTAATCCAGTTTTATTTGAAAATGGTATTCCATATATTGCAGATGCAAAATTTTATCTCTCAAGAGAAGTCTAAATAGAATAAAATCTAAGTGAGTTCTGATAAATAGTATCTTCTATTTCTTCAGGAGATTCACTTCGAATCTCACATAACCGATCAAAGATATACCTTGTATGAGCTGGTTCATTCAGACTTCCACGAACTACTTGCGGAGATAAAAATGGAGAATCCGTTTCAAGGAGAATACGATTAAGAGGAAGCATTTTTGCGGTTTCTTGAACATCTTCTGATTTTTTGTAGGTAAGTATTCACCCAAAAGCAAAATATATTTCAGATGAAAATTCCATTAATTTTTGAGCAAATTCAGGATTTTCACTATAGCAATGTATCACTGCACGATTGATATCGTTTTGAACCATAAATTCAACCGTATCAATTCTGGCATCACGAGTATGAATAACTAGAGGGAGATCATATTTTTTTGCAAGTTCCCATTGAGCAAGCCACCAGGCTTGTTGATTATTTTTTTGTTCTGATTCTTGTCATGGAATAAGATAATGATAATCAAAACCCGTTTCACCAATAGCAACAATATATTTCCTATTTTCAGAAACTAGAGATTCAAATTCTTGAATCTGATGAGGAATGAGCTCTTTAGGAATATTTTGAGCTGTTTCAGGATGATGTCATACTGTGGCATAGAAGATACCTGCAAATCGTTTTGCAAGAGCAATTGCCTGTACAGATGACTCTACGTCACATCCAATTTGAACAGCATGGCTCACATTCATTTGCTTCATGTTGACTACAATCTCCTCAATCCGAGGTTCAAGGTTTTCCCAATAACAATGAGCATGTGTATCTATAATCATATTATTTATTAATATCTAAGAGAAAAATATTTCATACAGTGTCTATATACGCTGGTTTTTTATTAAAATAAAAGAAGGATTTTATATCAACTCCATCCTTTATGATAATAGTATTTCCTGTTTTTCTATCCAGGCGAATCAATACTGATTTTCCGGAAGGCAAATTAGAAAGTGAGAGTTTTTTAGTATCTTTTTGATCGATATATCCCAGTCTAATATCAGGGGATATATCAATAGAATCACTGAAACGAATATCTTCAATAAATCGATCTCATCGCAACTCTATTGAGGTAGTATTAGTTTTTAATTTCCAAGTATCTCATGGAACTACTGAAACAATATCAGATGATGAAAATATAATCTCTTTTTCATCGGAAAGATCAATAGGCATAAGAATAAGATGTTCGCTTCATACCGAAGCAATAATCACTGATCTTGTCTCATCCATTCGAGCATCTAATAATATTGTGTTAGTATTTTTTATAGGACTAAATTTTTCGAGCGTAAGTATTCAAATTTGAGAAGAACTATCTGTAGATCTCCATACCCAAACTCTATTTTTAATATCTATACCAATAGCTTTATAATCTCATAAATTATTATTTTTAGCATTATTGATAAAATTCTCAATAGACGAAGTATCGGCATTGATTTGTCATACAAGAGAAAATGGAACATCCTCAAGAAGAGTATAAGATTTTTCAATATTAGCTCAAGCATCTACACTAATATCATCGGTTATGCTAATTTTATCTTTACTAGCTATTGTAAGACTATATTTTGCGGGTAGAATCGGCCCAATTACACAAGTACTCACACATGTTTTTTCATAAAACAAGACAGTATCAGCTAGCGGTAGACCATCTACACCAAAAGTTCATACCATTTTAACAGAGAATTCCGCTTGTGAAGGTACTGTAAATGATACGGTAGCTATCTTTTGAGTAGTAAGGTACCAGTAAAGGGTAATTGGAATAATAAGAAATATTACCAATATTATAACAGCAAGAATACGAGCACGCATATATTTATAGCTTGTGAAAAATCTAAAAATGATTATACAGAAAGTATATATTTTACAAGTAGGAATAGATTATGAACATATCACAAATCAAGCATTGCCTATCCTCAATGGTAGAAGAAAAATGAACTACTCCGGCTATAATTAGTGAATCAAATATTTTTCTATTATTATCAGAATACACAAAAAAACATATTATTTCATACGAAGAAGTTTTTGAGGAAAACATGAGTAATGTTTCTATATATGATATTCCCGAAGACAGAAAGGAATTCAGCATAGAAACAGTAAGAAATTGTATTATAGAGATAGAATTACGTCCATACGAAGGGAAGCATATTTATATTCTCAGACACTTTGATACAGCAACTATTCAAGCACAAAATGCACTATTAAAAGTACTAGAAGAAGCACCAGAATATGCAATTATACTTCTTGAGGTAGAAAATCAGAATTCCATACTAGAGACAATAAAATCACGAACGATTAATCTCACCGAAAACAAAGGATCAGACTCAGATTTGGCTATATGAAAAGAAATTATAGAATGTTTCAAACTCAAACAAGATAAGAAACTTATTTGATTATTGTATTGATTAAAATGCACAAGTAGTGAAGCTATATCAATATTACAATGAGTATATCCATATCTTTCTGAAGATGAGATGGATAGATGTAGTATTGCCATTGAATCACTGTCTTCAACTCATGAAAATCCCAGATCTATACTTGATAGCTTCTTTTTATAAAAATACAGTATTGGGTATATCCAATATAATAATGTAGTAATTAAAATTAAGTATAATTTTACATAAAAAAATACTAGTATTTCCCTATACTAGCCAAATAGCAAGAGAAAATAATACATTTCTTTTGACGAAAAGCACTATATAGTGTATATTGAATCATATTCTTATACAACCTATGTCTACAGTACAACCGTCAAAAGCAAAAAATGATACTCCAAAAAATGATACTCCAAAGAGTACAAAAAAGGAGATTTTCTTCTCTACAGAGGAACGTCCTGGTACTCTTATTATTGTAGAGTGATCTGATGGATCAGGAAAATCAACACAACTACTCATTGCCAAGAATCTTCTTGAGTCGAACGGATTTTTCTGTGTACATAGCATATGGAATTCATCTATCAAGATGCACGAAATGCAAAAAAAATTCAAAAAATTTGATCTTCATATGCCAGCTGCAGTATTTGATACTATATATGCTTCTGACTTTATTGAGCGCTACCTCACTGAGATGAGAGGTGCACTCAAGGCTGGTATGGTAGTTCTCTGTGATCGTTACATGTATACTGCTCTTGCTCGTGGTTATGCACGCGGAATTCGAATGGAACATCTTAAGCCGTTCTATGATCTCTACTTCCCTGTTCCAGATCTAGCATTCTACTTTAGAATTCCTGTACAGATCGCGGCAGAACGAGCTATTGGAAGAAATCCACTCAAACATTACGAAGCCGGCATGGATGTACGTTACTCAGAAAATATCATTGATAGTTTCAAAAAGTTTCAAACCAAAGTTATCGAAGGATATGATATTTTGGCTGAAGAAAATGGAATGCATGTAATAGATGGTACTGCTCCGGTGTACAAGACAACTCCAATGTTTATTGCAGAAATTGCTGAATATTTTGAGAAAAAGTACGATGTTAAGCTTATGTGACAACATTTTACGAAGGAATAGTACCTGAGCACTTTTAATTTTGAAATCCTAATTCTGTTTTATGCGTCCAAATATTAGCAATTGTCATGCCCTTCCTGGTACCTTCATTGTATTTGAAGGAGCTGATGGTTCTGGAAAAACCACTCAAGTCAAAACACTCAAGAAAATGCTTGAGAAAGAAGGACATGAAGTGACTGTAAGTTCATGGAAAACAGCTCCAATTATAGGAGATTTTCTTGCAACCAACGAGAGTCTGAAAAAATTCGATGAACGCATTCTTCCAGAAACAAGCTTATTCATGCAATCAGCAGATCTTTTATATAGAATTGAGAGAGAAGTTATTCCTGCGATGAAACGCGGACATATAGTAATCCTTGATCGTGGACTTCATACACTTATTGTTCGTGGACTTATGATTGGGATGAGTGAGGAACAACTTCGAACTGGCCTTCTATGGTGGAGAAATAGTATATATAAAGAACTCTTTGATCGTGCGCATACTATTCATATAACTGTAGATTCTGAGACATCGCTTAAACGTCTTACTAAGAGAGCCTGGAAAGAAAAACAAAAATTCCTTTCTAAAAAAGAAAAGGGACGAATGGACGGTACTCTTCTCACACTTCATTTTATTAATACTCTGGTTTATGCTCCAGATGGAAAGAAAATGACGCGAAGTGATAAAAAAGAATTCATTCGAAAAACTCAATCTCAAATCATTGATACATATACAACTATATTTCAATCTGAGAAACAAAAAGCAATAGAAATTGATGGCGTACAAAAAAGTAAAGAAATTGCAGAAAGTCTAAAAAAACAAGTATTAGAAATGATTATATAAATAGATCAAGCCTAATTCGTTGACCTCAAAAAAATAATATGTTATCGTAATGGTACATATTATTTTTTTATCCTTTAAATATGTATACAACTACAAATAAACTCATAGTATGGGTTATAATTGCTACAGCACTAACAATATGAGGCGCTAGTGCCCTTACCAATATTGGTAGTGGAACAGTAGTGGGGAGTGGCGGACTGACACAGAACGTAGTATGGAATGATGTCTTTCCTGGTACAGCTACTGGTACTATCAATGGACTTGTTATTAAGGCTAGAATTCAACCCACACTCAGCATGACTATAAGCTGAAGTGGTGAAATTGATCTCGGAACGCTATCATCTGCAACACATTCTACTGGTACAGTAAATATAGAGATTGGTACTAATGCATCTGCCTGAGCATCCGTAACAGCAAAATCAACAAATGGTGGTCTAAGAAATGGAACTGGAAGTGATTATATTAACAGTCTTGCTGTTGATGGTGTTCCTGATAGTTATAGATTTTCATCAGCACTTTGAGCTCCCACTGATTCCCTATTTGGTTGATTCGTTCAAACAGCATCACTTAGCACTGAAGTAAATAACAGTACAACATCGTATGTACTCTATACCTCCAATAGGCCACAGTCATTGAACTGAGTAAATGATCTTGTATTCAGTGTTTCGGCAAAACCAGATGCACAATCTCCTGCTGGAAATTATACCGATGTGGTTCAAGTGAGTGTCATTGGTTCATTCTAAAAAAATAAAAAAGATTACTAAGTAATCTTTTTTTATGACCAAAAAATTATTTTATAGACTAAATTATAATTTAATCAATAATTTATTTGACATTAAAAAATATATATGATAAATTATATATGCATAGTAATTCATAACAAATATCAATATGCGTACAAATACAAATCAGCTCATTTCTTGAGCTCTCGTTGCCAGTATCGTTCTTATGTCCGGTGCAAGTGCTAGTACAATCGGTAGTGGATCTGTAACAGGTAGTAGTGCTCTCACTCAGAATGTTGTTTGGGATGATGCATTTCCTGGAACAGCAACTGGTATGGTAAGTGGTATCAATGTAACGGCAAAAATTCTTCCAACACTCAATATGGTTATTGATGGAAATGGACAAATTGATCTTGGAACACTTAGTGCATCTAACTATTCTAGTGGAACGGTAAATATTGAAGTTGGAACTAATGCAACAAATGGTGCAGTAGTAACAGCTGCATCTGTAAATGGTGGACTTAAGAGTGGTACAGGTGACTATCTAAATAGCCTTACAACTGATGGTGTTGCTGATAGTTACAAATTTTCTTCAGCACTTGGATCAGCTGATGATTCTGATTTTAGTACTTTTAATCAAACAGCAAGCTATAATGCTGAGGTAAGTGATACTACCCCTCGTACTCTCTATACCTCAAACCGACCACAAGCATTAGATGGTGTTAATGATTTCTCATTCACAGTATCTGCAATGCCAAATGCACAATCTCCAGCTGGAAATTATACAGATGAACTTCAAATAACAGTACTTGGATGATTCTAATATAGAATAAAAAAGCAAAATGTCCTTACGAGTTCGTAGGGACATTTTGCTTTTTATATAAAGATAGTTATGATAATAAAAATTATAATTATGCAAAAAATTCTTTTATTTTGTTTCCTATTTTCTATAGGGATAACAAATGCAATAGCCGCCAATGATGCACTAGAATTGGCAATTACTCCAATTAGAACTAGTATTAATGCATCATTAAGTTGAGCTACCAATGGTACTGTGACTCTATATAATAATTCTGATGAAACTCACTCATTTAGTTTGAGTATTGAAGATTGTACTGCTGGAGCAATAAATGGTACTCCAATATGCAAACCATATACTTATCCTGGTATTAATCCAAATTCACTTGCAAGTTGGGTAACATTCGATACATCAGGAGTATTTTCTATTGCTGCTAGATGAAAAAGAACAATAACTTACTCTATTGCTCCGCCAATAAATGCTATACCTGGTGGTCACTATTGAGCAATATTCTTCAATAACCAAACAACTAATACTAATACTAGTATTAGTATGAATCGTAGAATTGGGTCGTTGCTTCTTGTGACAATTCCATGAGATATTATTGTAGCTCCCGAGTTTTGAGAAATAAAAATAACAGGAGCATGATGAGGTATATCTGGGATAACAAATCCAATATTAGATTTTTTTAGTCCAAGTCAAACTGGAAGCATCATAGAGAAATGAAAAAAACTCCTCATGGTATTTACAGATCCTATTATACGTAGTGATATTATTGATTTCATTAATCCCTTCTGGGATACACCAGAACTTCCAACCAATACGGGAAGTAAATTCGTTATAAATACTGATCTACCTATTTCAAATAAATGAACTATACACATTAGTCCCGAATGAAAAATTACCATTCACGAAGAAGATGGTAAACAATTACTAGGCATTGGAAAGGAACTTGTTATCAACGATAATTGAGCAATAGTAGGTGAGAAGATAGTCGATTATCTTATAATCAATGAAGAAAATGGAAATGTACTCCCAGGAACTACTCGTGTGTTTAAAATGAGCTGGGAATGATTTGCTCAAGAATACTTCACAAGTAGCTGAAAAATTGCTATCAGATTTGAATCTCCTGGTATTTACTATTCTCGAATATTAAAAGAAAACCAATCTTTTTTATATCCATGGGAAAAATTAGCAGTCACTCATACGACTAAAAAACTTACCGCAAAAATAGATCTATCTTACATAGATCCAATAACAAATGAGCGAGTACCTCAAAATTCAGAAATTCCATTGCATATAGAATTTGATGAGGTAACTAAAACTTGGAACACTTGATTGTTTTTTATAGTATGAATTTACCTACTTTGGTTTTTTATAAAAAAAAGAAGAAGAAATGAAAATAAACATCATCACTGAAAAAATAAAACCCCTTTATACAATGAAGAAATACATGCATTAGAAAATGCATATTCTCTTCTTGGTAAGAAATGAAATAAACTCAAAAAAATATCATGAGAACAAACCTTGAAGGTTTTTTCTTGAATACTTGGAAAATCAAAAAAAGAAAAAAAATCTGAAGAACTAAATAAAGCAAAGGCCTCTGTTAAAAAGATAACTCCTGTAGCTAAGAAAACGGTAGAAAAGAATGTAGTAGCTCCAGTGAAAAAAGAAACTCCTATTCGAAAGCCAGTTACTAAAAAAGTTGCCGTTACTACTACAAAATCTGTAGATAAAAAAACGCCAGTAAAAAAAGTAGTACCTGTTACCAAAAATGTAATCAAGAAACCTGTAGCTAAGAAAACGGTAGAAAAGAAAGTAGTAGCTCCAGTGAAAAAAGAAACTCCTATTCGAAAGCCAGTTACTAAAAAAGTTGCAGAAATTGAAAAAACTGAACATAAGAAACACAAGAAGCATAAATAATTATTTCTCATAAAAAAATCCCTCCATATATGAGGGATTTTTTTATTTTAATTCTGAAACATTTTTTACCTTCGTGCATTCCATTCATTTTGGAATTTTTCATTCATAACTTGCCGGTATCACAGCATGGGTAAAACCAAGTTTGCTTGCCTCCGTAAGTCTACGATCCAAGAATAATACATTTTTGACAACACCAGTTAGAGATACTTCCCCCAGGTATATAGTTTTTCCAAGAGGTTTTTCTTTTTTACTACTTGATATTGCTGCAATACATGCAAGGTCAATTCATGGTTCAGACGATTGTATTCAGCGAGCTATATTAAGGTATACATCATGACTTTCTAGATCAAGTTTTGTAAACTTAGTCATCACAGCAATAAGTAGATCAAGTTTTCATTGACTAATACCCCGTGCAGATCTTTTGGGATAACCAAACTTAGTATAAGTGGTTAATGCCTCTATCTCAATGAGTATTGGGCGATTCCCTTCTATAGCAAATGTAAGTGCTGAACCTGATAAGACTGAACTCTCCGAATCGATGAATTCCATTCCAGGATTCGGAAGATCAATCAGTCATGATTCCTCCATTCTGAATAATCCAACACTATCAGTTGGTCAGAATCTATTTTTGAGTGCTCTAAGTATACGATAGTTTTCGGTACGTACTCACTCAAGAAATAATACAACATCAACAAGATGTTCGAGTGATTTTGGTCAGCCTATTGATCCATCTTTTGTAACATGCCCAATGAGTATGATAGATTTTTGCATTTTTTTGGCAATATGCATACACATTTCTGTCATGATTCGAATCTGAGATATACTCCCAGGAGAACCATCGATAGAGCTGGATGAGAGTACAGATAATGAATCAATAATTATGATATTTTGAGTTGATCTCTCAATAGTGACAAATATAGAGTCAAAATCTGAATCCGTAAGAAGTGAGATATTCTCATGGCTCACTCAGAGTCTACGAGCTCTGGCGCTAATCTGCCCAATATGTTCTTCTCATGATATATAGAGGACGCCTTGATTGCGACTTGCATACCATTCGCTCATCTGAAGTGCTAGAGTAGATTTTCATATACCAGGCTCTCCTGAGAGCAGAACGAGTGAACCGGCAGAGAGTCATCAACCCAATACTCCATCCAGTTCCATAGATGAACTCGTATATCGTTCCATTCATTTGGAAGTTGGATTGGGATCAATGGATTTTACTTCAAGCATTTTACCATTTCAGGCTTTTGACTTGGGTTTTTGAACACTGGATTCAACAAAAGTATTCCATTCACCACAGGTAGGACATTTCCCTGTCCATTTTGGAGATGTAGTTGAACACGAAGAACAGATGTACATAGTTATTTTTGAATTAAGTTTTTAATATCAGAATAGCGAAATCATTTTCGAAGCAATGAAGTAATCATTTTTTCTTGAATTTTTTTGTCAGATATATCATATCGATTTTTATATTTTTGCACTTCTTTTTCTAGATTATCAGTATCATCTTTTTCAGCAAATAATTCTGATATTTCATCTTTGAAGTATGGATACTTAGCTGTTATGGTTGATTGGATAATACGAGTAGATTTTCCACGATTGCTCAGTGTTTGTATCTGATGTTGTATAGATGAACTATGATTTTCCCAATCAATGATCTCAGCATCAAATAATTCTAATTTTTCATTTATCATCTCTTTTGGGAATTGCTTTTTGAGTAATTTGAGTTTGATTTCTTGTTTTCATTTACCTATAGTCACGAATGATCTCATCCACATATCACACATCATAGATTCATCGTAGCCATTTTCGGTTAAAAGCTCTAGTGGATTCTCAATTTTTTTGGTCTGCAGATATTGCAATACCTTGGTTTTGGATGGAGCATATCGACTCAGATAGTTTGCAAGACGCAGAGTGATATTCATATAATAAATAAAAATATTATCCAATAAAAAAATTGACGCGCAAAAATATATGTGATACACTCTATATACATTTCATAAAAATACAAATATGACTACGGATATTACCCTAATGGGACCTCATGCTCTGGCCTCATATCATTCTCGCAAATTGGCTCTCGAGTCATTCGGCATTGATCCTATGACTCTCACCCTCTACAGAAGTCAGGATCGCTCCCTCGCGAAACAAAGTAGATCAAAAAGAGCTCTTATGATCCAAGAAGATCACTCCCTGATGATCCAAGAAGATCATCCTCTCATGGTAATCTAAATAAAAAATCTCACTCAAATAGTGAGATTTTTTTAATAATAGAGAAATTTGGAGCATTTCGTTCACATA
Source organism: Candidatus Altimarinota bacterium (assembly GCA_019746175.1). GTDB lineage: Bacteria > Patescibacteriota > Gracilibacteria > BD1-5 > UBA2023 > JABFSX01. The sequence continues at coordinate 4,831 of JAIESH010000136.1, read as the reverse complement.
TTGTATTCATATGATACATGAAATACCTACTTTTGGAAGGTTTTGAGAGTATGTCAAAGAAATCAGAACAAAAAATCCGGACAAGAGGCGGGCACTATAGTCAGGAAAAATGAGAATGCAAAAGATAATAAAAAATGAAGTTGACGAGCCTAGTGGTATAGGGTAAAATAAGGGTGTAGGATTTTATCTTTTATCTTTCTACTTATGACTAAGACTGGAATTCTCACATCTCAAGAAAATATAGATGCGGCACCTGAAATAACGAAAGATCAAGGATCTAGTATTATTTCTCGCACACATGCAGCTCTTGCTATGGCAGTTTTAGCGATTGGTCTTTCTCAAAATATCAAAGCTCAAGAAGTTCAAAAAGAAACCACTCCTCTTGTGACTGCAACTGCAGAAAAAACAGTAAAAAAAGAAATCCCAGGCGCTGTTGTAACAATTACATTAAGAACGCCAGAGAAAAAAGAGGAAGCAAAACAACTCACAAAAGATGGACGTGAATATAGTAAACTTATCGAAGCGGATGTGGATGCTCTCAGTGATGATGAATTCGATGCATATCAAAAATGGAAGACAGCAGATAAACTAGCAAAACTTGCTGCAGCAACTGCACAACTTAATTCTAATAAGACAGAAGTAGCACAATTGGATGGGCAACTTAAGACTGAAAAAGCAGAAGTAGCACAATTGGATGGGCAACTTAAGACTGAAAAAGCAGAAGTAGCACAATTAAAAATTCAGCTTGAAAAAGATAGATTGGAACTTGGACTAAAAGCAAGCCAGAGTATCAAGCCACTTCTTGCTCAATACCAAGCCTGAGAGAAACCTGTAATATCAGAAGATCTACGTAATACTCTCATACAGATAGCAGAGTGAAAGCTCCCACCACCAGATATGAGAACCCTCGCACAAGAACTCGTAAAATACTTTGCATAATTTTGCATCAATCATCAAAATATGCTATCTTATATAGGTAGCATATTTTTATGTCTGAAATTACCCCCACATCCTCAAGTGAATCACCAATACAGACTCGTGAGATACAAACAAACACCACTCCTGAAACACAGGAGTATATATCTCGTGATGCTCGACTTCAGAAACTCAGTCAAGAATGAGATAAATCATGAGAGATTGCAAGAGTAGTATGAACCAATAGCCCTATTCTCAGTCAATGAGACAATATCAGAGAACAACAGAGAATACTCTGAGATACAATACCAGGGTATAATCAGATGACCAAGGATGGCAGAGAGTTCTCTAGATTGGGACAAGAAGACGTAGATAAACTCTCTCGTAGTGAAAAAAAGGATTACTACAAATGGAAACAGGCACTCATAGATCAATGAATAAACAACGTAAAGAATGAAGTAGAAAGAGTAATTTGAGAAAAGGTTCAGAAAAAGACTGAGGTAGAATGAATAATTTGAGAAAAGGTTCAGAAAAAGACTGAGGTAGAATGAGTAATTTGAGAAAAGGTTCAGAAAAAGACTGAGGTAGAATGAGTAATTTGAGAAAAGGCCAAAATAATAACAGAAAGAGAGGAACTAAAAACAAAACTTCCTGCCATCAGCAAGGAAGTAAAAAATATTACAGCAAAGTTATCAGCCAATGATAAATCAACTCTATCTGCTGCCCTTTCTCAAGCCAAGAATGGACAAGACAACAATGCTGCAGTCCTAGAACTCAAGAGACTATGAGTTGAAGATACTGATATCAAAAGCGGGAAATACGATAGCTATATATCTGCTTCGATTATCATCGAGAACGCGAGCAAATTTGAGGCTGCGAAAGATCCAGAATTTCAGAAATCAATCAGAGCACTTCAATCTCAATGAATTCCAGTTCGGGTACAACCAGATTTTTCATCTGTAACGGATCATATAGTTGAGAGATTTGCACCTGGGGATCGTACCAATACAGCGATAGCAAATATCCGATCTGGACTGATGAGTAAGGAATTCAATGGTGTACACTATGACGGTATCGGAGATCGATATACACTCATCGGAGCTGATGGAAAAACTCGAAAAGATATCTATATGGACAAGCCACCTCGTGCAGAAATCGGCATGAATGGTTTATCTATATGACGAGAGATACCTCCTGCTACTCCGGAAGATCTCAAGCGTCAAGCGATACAAGAAGCTTATATCAAAAATTATGAGAAAATAGGAAAACTCAATATTAATCCAATACCGAGTGATATTCCAGGCGAAAATGAAAAAATCTCAACTCTCTATAGTACAATCATAAATATAGGATTATCCCCACAAGATAGAATCACTGCCATATGAAATCTCAGATTACTGAATGGATCAAGAAAAGATGCGAATATCAAGAAAATGCTTGATGGGAATACTAATCCAGAGCCACTTAACGGTAAACTTGAGGAAGAAATGAGAACAATTGAATCACTTGAATCCATTTATCGTGAAGAAGTATCTCTACGTGAACAAGCTAAAAAAATCCCAAATCCCCCACCTGATACATTCGATGAAGATGCTAAGAAAACAATAAAATATCTATCATCTATCGGATATAATGAACTTGGACAAGACTTACTAGAAAAAGTAATTGCAGCTATTAATCTAAGAAATCAAGGAAAAATAGAAGAGATCAACTTATCAAAGAATCCCAAACTAAATACTTCACAAGAGAAAGAACTCCTTACAGCACTAGCAAGATTATCTCGTAAATCTGGGCTTATGTCCACATGGCAGTGAATGGAAGGAAATGATATCACTAACTCGGTACTACAGATGAATTCGCCAAATTGGAGAACCTCACTGCAAGATATATCCAAATGAGTCAAATTCCAAACCATGAAATCTGCTAGTCTCGATAGTTTCATAAATTATCTCTACGAAAAACCTCAAACCGAAACAACAAAAGTAGAAAAACCTGGAGAAGATCAATCCTAAATCCCCTTCTTGGGGATTTATTTTTCTTGATAAAACTTGCATTATACAAAAAATAAGTACAATGTCTATATTTAGGAAGATTAATCTATAATTATATGACATTTTCCCGTATGCATCTGGGGATGCTTGGTGTGGTAAGTATATTTACTGGGATGATTTCACCGGTTGTCAAAAATTCAAATGGGGTATTTGCGTTTCCACTTACAAATATGCAAATTCCAACATATTTGATATTATTGAGTTTAGCAATAATATGTATATTGTTAACAGCACGAGCCTGGACTGGAGTAAAATTGTTTGCATATTTGATACTGGCTTCTATTGGATATCTATTTATTGTATCTTGGGGATGAGAAATGCGAACTAATAATGGAGTGTTAGCACCTAATCTATCATGGGGATGGGTATTTTTAACTATTGGAATGGGACTTTTGATTGCTAGTGTCTTTCATAAAAATATATGATGAAAACATAAGTTGAGTCTTGCTGATCATCTCCTTGGATGGTTCAGTGCCTGTATAGTCCTCGGACTCACATGACTTATAATAGCTGTGTCGTATACTCCTGAACTTGAAAAAAGTACTAATTGAAGAATTCTTGAAAATATATTTGGAAGTGGAGGAACTAAAACCATATCATGAGTAACTGAAACAAAAACATTTCCAAGTATCAATAACTTCACTTTTGATAGAAAACAAGATACTATTAGCTTCTTTAGTTCAAGCGGAAAAGAAATGATACTAGTTCCAGATTGAACCAAATTCGATAGACTTCCTTATGCTATATCGAATATTGGAAATACAAGGTATATAGTATCAGCTGATTGAACTATCAGTAATTCTTCTGGGGAAAGTATAGGAAAAGCATATTTACCACAAAATACAAAAGATTGAATTCTTTTCTATAGTGGAAATGTAATAAAATCAATAACACAATGATGAATTAATACATACTCTGGTGAGTATAATAAAGTTACAGATATAATATTTTCTTCTGAGTGAAATAATTTTGTATGGAAAAATAAAACAGCCAGTGGATATGTTTTAGTAAAAAATTGAAACATTATATGAAATGAGGAAATAAATATTTCACATATTTCAATCAATAAAAATGCTAATTCGATAATGGCACTAATAGAAAATTGAAGTGGAGCAAAATATATTATCAAAAACGGTATTAAGATAGAAAAAATTCTCACAGGATTTATAGAGAATAGTATAAAGATGAACGGTATGAATAGTATGTATGCGATAGAGCAAGATTGATATATATGACTCGTATATAATGGAGTATTAATTAATCGAAAATTTGATGAAATCAGAGAGATTTTCTTAGATAAAGATGGCGATGGCTATGTCTACTTTGGACGACCTCTTGGTGAACAGAGTTACTGTCTCTATACTCGATATAGATGAAATCTATGTGGGATAACTGGTTATATGAATCCTCGCCTAAGTGCAGATGGATCTAGTGTTATATATGCAGCACTAAAAGATGGTACATGGGGGATCTATAGAAACGCATCACCAATAATATCAAATACTGGATATATGAGTGGCCCTGATATATCTCAAGATTATGCATTTTTTGACATTACTAATCCAAGTTATTATCTCTTCATAAAACGTATAGATAATTGATATAAACTTTATAAAAAATGATCTTGGATTATTGGAAATTGGAAAGATGTATGACTCGATATAAGTTTTGGATATGACAATAAAATTATTATGTCAGTTGAAGATCAAGAATGATGGAAGATCATAGAATTCTAATAAAAAATCCTCTACATACCGTAGAGGATTTTTTTGAGTGCTGCTTTTTTATCAGGAAATAGTCTTGCCTCATAAAATATTGGAAGGAGATTCCAATGATGGTGAAATCTCATATCAGATGATAGTTCT
>JAIESH010000141.1 GCA_019746175.1 Candidatus Altimarinota bacterium | reverse complement strand
ACAAATAGGAATAGACATCTTCAGTATGAAAATGTTTCTTTTATTGATTTGTGGGTTTACGACAGGCGTATACGTTCTCTACGATCTCAAGTATATGGAAATTCCAGACCAAATAATGATTCCAGTAATTGGATTACTCCTCGCCATACCACTTTTCTCGCTCTTATTCGTATCATCAAGCATTCATACATTTCACATGTTTGATATCAATATCATTAATTGACTGACTGGAGCATGGATTCTCTATACTTTTTTCTATATTCAGATACTTATTCCGGGTGGTTACTATTTGATCAAGAATCGTGATGTAAAAAATCTCTGAGACCTTTTACTCAATTATATTACATTTCCCTTCCTGATGTTTATAGATTTCTTTAGGAAAAACAAGTGAGATAATTCCATAGAAATTCCAACTTGGGTGGGATGATGAGATCTCCGTATTGCGATATTTGTTGGACTAACACTCGGAACATTTCATGGAATTATGAGTTTTGCATTCGCATATATACTATGAAGTATAGTGGGTATATGTATGATTCTAGTACATTTAATTCAGAGAAAAAAAATGAATTCTCAAATTCCATTTGGCCCATTTCTGGCTATAGGATGGTTCATTTCAGTGATTTTTTATTCACAAATTGAATATATTTCAAACATATTTTTATATTAAGTCAATAAAAAAAATATCGACTTTCGATATAAAACCAATATAATAAAAATCAATTAATAATCTTATATACATATGATACAGGACAAGCAAATAAAGGCACTCAGAGATCTTATTCAGTCAGCAGAAAGTTCAGTGAGATCAGCAAGAAAAATGCTTGATTCAATCCTATGAGATACTCCTCGGGATGAATTCGATATCAGCGGGGTTGAACTCAATAGTTATCAATCTTGAGATGATAAAATTGTAGAATGAGTATTTACGGGTGACTCTATGCTTGGTCCGGATGGTTCGGTATATCCAGTTCCACAGAATTATTCATCAAAATCACTCCTCGTACAAGGAAGTAGACTCAAGGCTACAATAGACGTTCATGGTGGAATTAAGTATAAGATAATTGAAGAAATACCATTTGAGACAAGTATTGGTATCGTCACGAAGAATGGAGATAAATATGAGATTACTACTGACGCAAAAACTTACAAAGTCCTCATGGCTGCAATAACATTCCATAAATGTAGTGTTTGAGATACGGTAAGTATTCGTACACCAAAATGAAAAGATGCTACCTATGCAGTAATAGAGAGCATTATCCCTAAAGCTTAGTATCTAATCCCCCCTCTTTCGGAAATATGTCACATGAATATTCAAGATCCAGATCAGTTTCATCTCAGATTCCATGGACATGGGTAGGAATCATAGTAGCCATATTTGCAATAATAATTATTGCTAGATCTTTTTCTAGTAGCGGAAATAGTGTAGACGAACAGAGGGCTCATCTACTTATTTCACCAGAAACCACTGCAAGTACAATTTTCATTTCGATGACCGAATCTTCGAAAAATCGACTTACTGGAACGGGTGGGCAACCACTCTACGTATGAGATAAGTCGGTTTCAGTAGAAACTGGCTGAGCTCGTGCAAAAAATGCCAATCTTAGCATGGATCTTGATGAAAGAACAGAATTATCATATGTGAACACATCAAGTACTTGAGATACAATTAGCATGAGCAAGTGACGGGTTTGGATAGAACAAACTTCTAATACTGGACTTATAAAAATGAAGAATCTCTCAGTAGCCACTAAGGCCTGAGATGTTATTATTGTAGAACAAAATAATCAGATATATAGTACTGTTTATGCATTAAAATGAGACATCACTATAAGTACTTCAGTTTGAGATCATACCCTTAAATCAGGCAACAGAATAATGGTTTCAGCATCTGATTTAGCAAATCCATGACTACAACTTGTTGGATTAACTGGAGTAATTGATGAAAGCATTACACTCACTCCATTGTTTATCAGAAATAATTGACAGAATCTACTTCTAAGACCTACTAATTCTCTTTCAGGAAACACAGGGGCAGTAGAAAATACTGGTGCTATATCAGGTAATTCAGTTATTAGTATTACCGATCCAGCTGATGGATTCTTATCTAACAAGCCAACCATCTCTATTAATGGAAAAATTAATAGTAAAGATGTCAAGAGAATAACATTTAATGATAAGGATGCAGTAATAAGTCCTGTAGAGGAAACATTTAGATTTGCTGACTTCCCTATTACTCTCGAAATTAATAATATTGTATACAAGGTATACTCTTCTGAATGAAAAGAAATTCAGAAGTGAGTAATTACAATTTTTGGATCAAAACAAATGATACAAAATAATAATAAACTTATTGCCAATAACTCACCAATATCAAGCAAAGATTTTCAAATAATTAATCCTGATTCCAATCCCTTTGTTACAACGGATAGAAATATAAAGGTACAATGAATAGTTCCAAAAGATAAGGTAAGTTATATCATAGTAAATGACTATAGGCTACAAAAATATATAGCAGGATCTACGAATTGGTATTATTTCGCAAATATGGATACTGAAACACTAAAAGATGGTATCAATCTTTACACGATCAAATTCTTTGGTATCAATGATGAGCTTCTCTATACGCAGTTATTTACTATAATCAAAGAATCAAAAAATGTGACGCTTTCTGGTGAATCATCTCGATAAAAGAGGATCCTCTTTAATTGAAATTATGGCAATGATGGCAGTTCTATGAATTGCTGTAGCTGCCATGTTTTCAACAGTTATTTGAGGTATTTATTTTGCTAAAGATTCTGAGACTAAAATCAAGGCCATTAACCTAGCAAGAGAATGAATAGAAGGTATAACAAACTTGAGAAATACCAATTGGTTACGTTTTTCTAGTGATCAGATTAATTGCTGGAGAATCGAGTGATATCAAAGTAACTGTATATGAAATAGCTCATTTGCACTGAATAATTCGGTATGAACCGGATGAACCGCAACTTCATATGTTTTAGAAAATAAAAATGGTGCCTGGTATCTCACAGGAACAACATCTGGCTCATGACTCTGGGTTGATAATAATGGTTTTTACTATTCTAGTGGAATCACTGCTTGAGATATACGTTGTAATTTTGATATTACCACCAACTGTCGTTCACCTTTTACAAGAATTATTCGTATATTTATACCAGCCTGAAGTACAGGAAGTATGTCTATCACTTCAAGGGTAGATTGGTTCGAAAGAAGAGCTCAGAACGTGATTGTAGAAACAACTCTCACCAATTGGAAAAGTAAATTCTAAAATAACCCTCAAGTGAGGGTTATTTTTTAGTTAATAATAAGTTGTAATATTTGCATATTTATATTTTTTATGATAGGCTATAAGAAATATAAATACAAATTATGAACTTATCTCAAAATAAAGATACCTACATAAAATATGCAATTATTGGCGTATGGATTTCAAACTGTATCCTTGGTGGAATCATTGCTATACAACAAACTTGGTTGCCATATATGAATGCATCATATTCTGGTTATACTACTATAAAATCTGATCCTTTTGATGGAACTATCATGCCTATACTCTATATTCCTGACTGGAGCAAGACTCAATATCAAAATAAAACAACTCAATTTGCAGACATTCCAATTACTGATTATATCCCTCTTCCCACATACGATATCAATACACTGTCTGATACTTCTAGTACCAGTAAAAGTTCACTTATTAATCATTATACATACATAACTCCATATATGTGAAGTTATAGGCTCAATTATAAAGAACATGATGGTAGTCATAATGCTGTAGACATAAGAGCTCCAATTGGCACACCAGTTCTGTCTATCGCCAATGGTGTAGTAATAAGAACCGTAGAGGCTGATGGCGTGGGAAACAAATTTATCGTAGTGCGCCATGACAATGTTCCTATTAATGGGAAACGACAGAATGTATATTCATGATATCTTCATCTTTCTGAAATAAGTATCAAGGAATGAACAAAGGTAAAAAAATGAGATATGATTGGGCGTGTTGGCATGACTTGAATAACGACAACTCCGCATCTTCATATACAACTTGATACTGAAGAAGCTCCTTTTCATCCCTATTGGCCATTCACATCATCAGATTCTCGTGCACTCTGACTTAGTATTTTTGAATCAGTGAACCAAGGTGTTGGAAAAGAAAATGCAGAAAAATACAGCATTCATCCAATGACTTTTATTAATACATTTATCGGCTGATATAATTCGGATAATAATATAGAGTTCAATAGCGCACCAAAAGATGAAATACATGAACTCATTCCAGTCAATGCTTCTGTAGAAAGTATTATAGCGAGCATGAATACTTCTTCCAATACGAGTCCATCTAATTCAAAAACAAATACCTCCACAACACCAAAGCCAGTAACAACAAGTACTGCATGTGAGAAAAAAAGATTTTCAGATGTAAATAGTACAACCAAATGATGAAAAACACTGAATCAACTTATTGATACAAAATGCATGTTTCAGTGAATTGATAAATTCAATCCAAATGGTACTATTACTCAAAAAGATGCCATTGTGATGTTAATGCAATATTACAAAATTGCTCCAAGTAATGGAACTAGCCACTTTTTAGATATTGATATTGGTGATCCATTTCAATGATACGCCATGGCGGCATACCGTCGTGGAATTCTAGATAGTAGCTATGCACTGCCTGGAAAACTCCTTACAAAAGAAGAGTTCATAGAGCTTCTTGTAAAAATCTGAAAACTCGAAAGAAATCCGAGTCAGATTAAAATCTACAAAGATACGAGTCCTATGAATTTGAAATTTCAATATATCCAAGATTACGCATTCAAAATCAAGGCTAAAGGATGAAATTTTAATCCGAGCACGCTTTTGAGTCGCCAGTGAGCAGTAGATATTCTTGGAAATATTCTCGCTCGCGATCAGATAAAAAAATAGTAGATTTTTTCAAAGAAATTCATACTATAAGGCCTAGTAACTCTAATTAATACTATGTCACAAAAGAAAATAATATTTTTCATTATTGCTGGAATTATACTGGTTTCACTCATTGCATGAATTGCCTATATTTCTGGTCAAACAAAAACTGAAAAAGTACAATGATCTATTAAAATTTGGATCAATGATGGTACTACTGAATCTTATGCTTCACTCATTGAAGGATTCAGACAGTACGCCCCAGAATTCAAGAGTGTAGAGATTGTATTCGAAAAACAATCTAGCGATCCTGATAGATATAGAACATTGCTACTTTCTACCCTTACAGAATGAAGTGGTCCAGATATTTTTATGCTTCGTAGTGGTGAGGATATCTTACTTGAAAATAAATTGGAACCTATTCCGAGTGACGTTCTTGATTTTTCAGATTTTGATAAAAAATATGATGATTTGTTTCAAGATCTAGTATATTCAACATGATCTGGAAAGGGTAAACAAACTTTTCTCAAGTGAGTTCCACTGGGCTACGAAACACTCGGGGTATTTTATAATAAATCTATACTTCGTGAAGTTCCAAAAACATGGAATGATCTCGAAAATCTCTACAAAGATTTACCCGCATGAAAATATCCAAGCAATCTATGACTTGGGCCAACGTTTGTTCCAAATATGATAGATATATTACCTCTCTGGTTACAGGAAGAAAAAGTAAAAGATTATACACAACTATCGAATGGGGGAGTATGATTTGAATCATATATGAATTATTGAAATATTTGAGTTTGATGACAAAGAACAGGAGAGGATGAGACAGTAATTAGCAAGAGATCCACTTTTGCTCTAGAAAAATCTAGAATGATAGAAGAAAAATTAACTAGTTTGGATCTATTTATGCAATGAGAAATTGGTATGGTAATTGGATATCCGAGTCTTATTTTGGAACTTGAAAAATCAAGCAAACGAGCTTGAGAATCAAGTAGTAATGCAGTAATACTGACGGATCGTATTCCACAATCATCAGCAACTGAATCAATCAATATAGCGAGATATACTTATTTTGGAATCTCAAAACTTACCACCAATCCTACAGCAAGTCTCAAGTTTCTTGAATATCTCATGACTCCTGAGGCAGAAAGGTTGTTCTCTGAACAATACCCATATCTTATTCCTGCACAGGCTGAATTTTATGATGCTGCTTGAAGTAATTCCCTTTCAGAAACCCTTGCGAGAACGAAGCTCAATTCTTTTATTCCAAAAACAGGCGATAAAATATCTGTCTTTCAATATGGGATCAAATCTCGTTTTGAGAAATATCTCAAAGAAGGCATAGATAGTGTCATGGCACCTGATCTAAATGATGTTCTGGATAAAATATCTAAAGAGCTCTCATGTGAAATAAATACATCTATAAATTGATCAGAAGACACTGATTGCCAAAAATAATAATTATTCTATAAAAATATAATCAAAAGTTGCTTTTTTACCTATTTTATGGTAAAGTAAAACAAATAAATTCTCTTCTATGCGAAAATCTTACTTTTTTCTCCTTGCCATAAGTATTGCAATACTTGTACTAGGTCTCTCAAAATGAGATACTTATGCAGCTTGCGGTGGCTGATGGTTTAATACAAATTGTGCAACAACTCCATATGATTGTGTTGGTCCAAAATGCGGAATCGAAGGCTGAACTGCTGCAGTAAAACAAGCTGTTAATGGGCAAATTACAAGCGATGGCATTGTTGTATATGCACAAAAAATTGTAACTTATTTGATGAGCTTTATTTCGATTATAGCCGTGATTTATATTATCTATGCTGGTTTTCAATTGATGATCGGTGCAGGAGATGAAGAAAAAATGAAAAAAACCAGACAAATTATTATCTATGTAATAGCCGGTATTCTTGTGATGTGGCTTGCTTATCCTATTGTAAAATGGACAACCAAGCTCATTTTAGTACAATGAAATATTATTCCATATGCTACCGCTGCATATACAGAAAGTGATAATGATACCTTTGTTGAATATAAAACTAAAATCAGAGAATGACTCAGTCAGATGGAGAGTGAACTCATGCTCAATAAATCTGTAAGTGTGAGTACTATTCAAAATGTTAAAAATCTGGTCCAAGCTTGATTCGATCGATTACCGGATTATGGTGAAGCAGCTAGTGTAAATAAAGAGGCTAAACAGCTAGTTGATACATATTTGGGTCTTGCTATACAAAATCCAACAAATTCAAATCATGTTGGTAATGCTATCTCTCGAGTAGCCTCTTTTTTAGATAGAGCTAATATTGGACGCATAACTGGATCTATCAATGCAGGTCCTGCAGAATGAAATGCCCCACTCTCGGTATCATTCAGAGCAGATAACATCAAGGACCCATCTGGAACAACTCCAAATGACAATAATTATATCTGGTGGACAAGAGAAAATGGATGAGTCCGAAGAGAACTCAGTCGTGGACCAAGTCTGTCATATACTTTTACCAAGGAAGGTACGTATACAGTATTTTTAGATGTAGTTTCTGGAAGTCGTAACAGTAAGTGAAAAATTGACGTTCTTCCACTTTCTGTTTCAAAAGAAATTGTGGTAAAGCCAAAACTTGGAGAAATTATTCTCCTCATTAATGGAGTGAATGCGAGCAATATGGATAAGATTAAAATCTCTCCAAATATAGGAAAAATGTGAGTAATCCTTGATGCATCAGCTTCCCGTGCTATTGGTAATGGTACCATAGCTGAAACAAAATGGGAATTTGGTAATGGTGAATCATCTACGAATCGTGGTTGACCCATAGTGGAAAGACAACTATACTCGAATCAATGAGGATATATTGTTAAGCTTACTATCAAAACCAACGATGGGCAAACTTTTACAAAAGAACTGCAACTTCTTTTACTTGATCCATCTGCAACAATAAAACTTGATAAAAATACAGGTCATATTGGGGAGGATATATCTATGTCAGCAACTACATTTTTTTCAGATAATAAAAATGTAGAATATTCATGGCAAATTCAAGATGAAAGTGGTAACAAAGTTGTTAAAACAGGAGAAGGTACTAGCTTTAGACATAAGTTTGATGTTGTAGGCTCTTATATAGTTACACTCACTAGCAAAAGTCCGAATGGCAATGTAGATACGGATTCAAAAATTATTACTATTGAATCACGTGAACCAGTTGTAACTATCGATACTCCTCGTCCCATAAAGACAGAAAAACCAAATACAATTGTATTTGATGCAACAAAAAGTTATGATCCAGATACAAATTCAAGAAAAAATCTCAGTTATACATGGAAAATAGATGGAGAAAAAATAACACTTGATAATATTGAAAATGATGGAGCAAAGTGAACATATACATTTGAAAATAAATGAAAACATTCAGTATCTGTAACGGTTGGAAATGTATTTGGAAAAATTACTACCGTTGAAAATCAATTTGAAGTACTCTCTACGCTTTCAGTAAACATGATTTCAACCCCTAGAGTAGTGAAACGTGGTGAACCGGTTACCATTATTGGACAATCAGCTAATGCAGAATTTTTTGAATGGAATACTGGTGATGGATCTCCAGCAGTAAGTGGCACAAATAGATCTATACAACATATCTACAAACAATCTGGTACCTACGATGTTAGACTAAACGTAAATCGTGATGGCGCATCAGAAACAAATACTATTACACGCAAAGTTTATGTAACTGATACAGATAGTCCTTTTGCGATTATTGATGCAACGAACGCATCAAGTAGTATTACTGAAGAAATTGGGGTATGTAATGGGAATAACGCCCTCATAATTAATAGAGCTGATGTAACTACTTTTAATAGTACTAATTCTGTAAATATTGATGGTACAACCAATGGTCTCACTTACACTTGGAAATACTTTGGAAAAGCAAAAACTACTCCATCAATTTCTGAGAAGTTCAATGAGCTCGGCTGTTTTCCTATTGAATTAACGGTTCGTTCGAGTAAAAATGGAGCCACTCACACCACTACCCAATATATCAAGTTAACTAACAAGTCACCAGAACTCACGAGTCTCTCTGCTACGGTTGATACAGCAAAAAAAGATAGCCAAAAAATTCTTGTAAAAGTTAAGGCTAATGGAGCAATTGATCCTGATGGTGTCATTACTTCATATATTTGGTATTTTAAAACTGATTCCGATCCAGAGCCTCAGAATGTTCAAATCACACAAAAAGATGAGATTACTTTTGTTTTACCAAATATTACAGAAAAATACTATTTTTGAGTAATCCTAGAAGATAATGATGGAGCAAAGATTGATAGCACTGAAACTGGAAAAAGCTCTACCCCGCTCATTGTTGATAATTCAAACGGAAATATTCACCTTCCACTTATAACACTTACTACACCAAAAACAGTATTAAATGTTGGTGAAAAAGCTCGATTTTCAGTGGATGTAAAAACTATTATTCCAGGTATAAATATTACCAATAAATCAGAGTATGGTTGGGATTTTGATGGAGATGGTCGTATAGATGAAAAAAGTAGTGTTCCAAGTATTGAGCACACATATATGCGTTCTGGGGACTTTAATATGAAGGTTAGAGTAACCAATAATGGTGTATCTAATAGCAAATATCAAACCATTCATGTAAAAAACAAACTCACTGCGAATGTAGAGATATATAAGCTTCCAGATGGTCGTACCTATCTCATGAATACCAGTGATGGCGTGTATGATAAAGCGAACTGGGAAGTTGGTACTATCACTTCAGAAACACTTTCATCTCTTTTACTTGATGCATCAATAACACCAATAACTGGTAAACTTACTGTATCGAATACAGACTCTGATGTTGCTAGTGTGGATATTGATTTTTCAAAAGCTGAAGCAATATCTGGAACGGGTATATTATATCAATCATTTCCACGAAGTAATAACGACATCATAACAGTAAAAAATCCAAATGATGCTATTATGCTTTCGATGTATGGAAATATTGCTTCAAATTTTGCAATAGACACCGATATAGCAATAGATACTAATCTAGATGGTACTGTCGATAATGACATAGATAACAAGGATGATGCATCATACTCTGATGGATCCGCTTATCGTATATTCAATATCTGAGATAATACGAAACGTGAACACAAGATTAAACTTGCCCTTATACAAGACGGAAAAGTTATCTCAACACGTATTGTTACTATAGTTTTTGACTATATATCAGATACTATTGAATCTAATCTTGATCTCAGTGGAAGTGGAGTAACATGACTCAGTGTTTGAGATAGGGCAAAACTCGAAGAATTATCAAAAATGATTCGTGAACTCAAAGACAGCGATCGAATTATTCTCATGCAACGATACAATATCCTAGTCGAAAACTGGAATAATCCTTTTGATAAAGCAAAATCACTTATTGATATACAAGAAGGTATTGAAGGTGGAAATTTTGAAGAAGAAATGAAAGTAAAGATGTCAAAAGTTATTGATGAACTCCTTGTTGGTGATGCGGAAGTGACTGATGAAATTGGTATAGCGGCCCTTCTTATTCGGGATCTCATACCAAAAGAAAGTCCAAATCAAGCAGAACTTCTTGCAAAACTCAGTGAAATCGAATCTCACCCAACTCTTCTTGATACGAATAAAAAACTTGGAAAAGAAATGCTCGTTCTCATAGAAACTGATTCCACTATTCCCGATAAATATAAAGGACATATCAAGAATCAACTCCTTGTAATCATCAATGGAGGATCAAAGAGCATTCAGATTGAAACAGAAACTCCAGAAAAAACACCAGAAGTAACAACAAGCAATGGAATCATGGGATTTATCTCAGGTTTTGTTAAAATATTCTTCATTATTGTTGGAATAATTCTATTAATTGGTATTTTGGCATTTGTATTCTATAGAATTACTCGAAAGGGCGATACGATTTGATTTCAAGATTTTCTTATTGATTCAGTATTTCATAATAAACCCTCTGCGCCTCCTGTATCGGAAAAAGTTAGTAAATCAAATGTAGTTGTTGAGTGAGCACCACCTCTTCCAAAAGAAGATCCACTCAGTAGTTATACACCTGTTATAACAAAAGAACCTGAACCTATAGTAACACCAGTAATAGAAAAAATTCCAAGTGAAAAACCATCATGGATAGAGGATCCTCTAGGTTCACCAGTAATAAAAGAAGAAGTAATTTCTCCTATATCTGAAAAAAATGAAGTAGTAAGTGAGAATATTCCTGATTGGCTCAAGGCGCCTATGTCGCAAATGGAAGAGAATAAGAGTGTTGCAGTTCCGATTCCTGAGGCTATAGAACCTAGTACCATTGAATCTCTTGTTCCTGAAGAATTACCACAAGAAGTAATCGATACCAAACTGCCTAAGATCGAATCTAGTATTCCTGAGTCAACTCCTTTAGAAGATAGTATTCCTGATTGGCTAAAAAATACATCAATTACAGAAGAATCTATCCCAGAAACTAAAAATGAAGCAGCAACTAACTCCAAAGAAACTACAGAAGATAAACTTCCTGATTGGCTCATTAGTTCACTACAATCAGAAGAAAGTATCTGATTAGAAGCCCCTGTTATTGAGGAGAAGAAACTCATAGAGGCAGCTCCTCGAAATCTTCTAGATCTCAAGAATGAAGATGAAGAGATACCAAAAGTTGAAAAAGTTGAAAAAAAGTCAACAAAAAAACCTAAAACAACTACAGGGTCAACACAAAAAAAGGAAGTTAAAGAAAGTACAGCAGACAAAAATAGTACTGAAAATATTCCTGATTGGCTCAAATAAAAAAATAGGATAGCAAATAGCTATCCTATTTTTGAAATCCACTTATTTATTGACGAAAAAGATCTATTTCGATATACTGAAAGTAGTAATTTACTATATATCCATATGAGTACTCCTGAAAATAATTCAGAATCTGTAAGTCCTGAAAATACAGAAACACCTTCCCTTCTTGATCAGATTATCCAGACTTCTCATGAATCATCTGAAAAAGTAGATACTATTACGAATTCACCCGATTCAAATACCCCAACAATTCCAAAAAATAATACAGTAAGTGTAGAAACTCCGCTCGTTAAGAAAACAAGAGATCCTATGACTGCCTGAATGGTACTCAAACTTATTGGGTCATTTTTGGTTATTGCCATCATATTTTTTGGAAGTTTTTTGGCATATATCGTATTCAATCCTGCTCAGGCTGGATTTTTTGTAAATATATTTGGAATTAATCCGAATGATATCCAAAATATATTAAAAAAACTCATCAATGGTAGTTTTGGTCTGACTGTTCTAATTTTTTCAATCGTTTGGATTATTAGTCTATTTAGAGCTATATGGACTCCGAAAGATCAAAAAAGAAAAAAAATTGTCAGTTGGTTTACAGCAACTATTATTGGAATATTATTATTTAGTATATTGGGATCTTGGGCATTTTTATTTAAAATTATTAATGCTACTGACTATGCAAATACTGGCGGTGAAGTGACCATATATGAAAATGATCTCTATGTAAATGAAGAATCCAAACAATATGCTCGTATCAATGGAACGAATAATCTTATCGGTCCAATATCTCTCAGATATGATCTATCCTCAAATGCGAAGGCCATAGCCAAGAAAAACCTCATGGACATAACTTCATACGAGATTAATTTTGATGGAGCAAAATGTAGTAATGAGACCTCTATAGTAAGGTGATCTGATCCGACTATCGACCAATGAATTATATGTACATTCGATCAAGTAAGAACATATAATATACGATGAACCTACGCTGGAAAAGACAGACTCGGAGAGTCTCATGTTATCAACATTCCACTCAATGCAGTGGAAATTAAGTGACTCCTTGAAATTAGTACCACACTCAATAAAGATAGAAAACGCGTTATTACTATTAATGCAGCAAAAGTAAAAAATCTATGAACTCCACGTTGGATCTATTCAAGTAGAGAAAATACTATTTTAGCTCAAAGCTCTATTACAGAAGAGATGTCAACTACACCACTTTTGATATGTCTTATGATAATCGGAGATAGTTGTGATAGAACATTTCTTATATCTGATACGGATGTGAGTTTATCTGCAGTTGAATGAACTGTTATATTTGAACAAGATTCTAGCAATTCTCTTGGAGCAATACTTACTCTCAGTGGAGTTAATATTAGTAGTAATGAAATTACCAATATCGATTGGATCGATGAAAATGGAACTCGACTATGTGAATGAGTAAATGAAAAATGTGAGTATCGATTCAATAGTTACGGAACGAAAAATGTTATAGCAACAGTTACTCTTGCTAATAAGAAAGTATATCCCATTCAAGGTACATTCGAACTCAATGCACCACTTGTACTCATTCAGCATGTAAAAGTATATGATCAAGATAATAATCTCCTCAATGAAAAAGATACTTTTGATCCAATCATAGGATGATACCTCATCAAAGAACTTCCTGTTCCAACAAAACTCACACTCGATGCTCGTGATATTAATCTTGAAAACTCTGGTTACAAAAAGAATCAAGTGATATGGAAAATATCTGACGGTAAAAATACGGAAGAAAAAGTATGAGAAAAAGTATTTTTTGATGTACTAAGAACTCAGCGATACACTATCGAAGCAATCTATACATATGAAAAAGATGTCATTGCAAAAAAAGAAATTCGTACTGCACGAGATCTCATCGTGATTGATCTAGAGAGAAAATCCCTTGATCCAGTATTAAATATACTAAAAACGAGTGACTATGTTCCAACTAAGGTAACTGTTGATGCATCGAATTCGCAGAGTAAAAATAATACAATACAAAAATTTATATTTGATTTTGGAGAATGACGCCCACCAGCTGAAGGTGATGCTATTCAGACATATGAATATCGTACACCTGGTGAATATAAGATTACTCTTACTATTATTGATAGTAACAATGAACAGGCTACCACTAGTAAATATATTGTTCTCAAAGATGTGCCAAAAAATATCTGATTCCGAACAAGCATGTCTCCAGCATTCCTAAATACTCCAGTTGATTTTATAGCAGAATGAGCCACATGACCTATTGAAGAATGGATATGGAATTTTGGGGATAATACTCCAATTTCAAAATGATATGAAACTACCCACACATTCTCAAAAATCTGAACCTATAATATAGAATTAACAGTACGTTATATAGATGGAACAGAAAAAACTGCAAGACAAACATTTAATGTTGAAGAAATACCAAATTAAATAAAAAAGCTTCTCTTAATGAGAAGCTTTTTTATAGTCTTTTGTATGAACATATGTTCAGATAATTTCATTCGTTCCAATCAAGTGGATATCTTCAATTCTACATACAAATATTGGCATATTTTCATCATGAGCCAGAGCAATAGCTGCCTGATCCATGACTCGTAGGTTTTTATGAAGAGCTTCTTCAAGCGGAAGAATATCATAGCGAATAGCATCAGTATGTTTTTTAGGATCTTTATCATAGATACCATCTACTTTTGTTGCCTTTACTACAGCATCACAATCAAGTTCAAGTGCACGCAATACTGCAGCAGAATCTGTTGTAAAATATGGATTACCAGATCCACCAACACAAATCACTACTCTTCCCTTTTCAATATGACGGAGTGCACGCCGTCTAATGAAGTCTTCGGCAACACGATGAGTTGGTATAGCGGACATAACTCGTACATCTATCCCAGCTTCTTCTATAGCCTCGCCTATGGCTATACCATTGATAATAGTTGCAAGCATTCCCATATTATCTCCAGTTGCCCGGTCAAATCACCCTCTTTCAAGTTCGATTCCACGAAAAATATTTCCTCATCCGACTACTATAGCAACTTCAAGTTTTCTTTCAGAAACGAGATATACAATCTTTTCTGCTATATAAGCAAGAAATTCTGGATCAATTCCATATCATTGCTTTCATTGAAGCGCTTCTCATGAGAGCTTGATCAGAATTCTTTTTGGATTGTGGTGAGATTTCATATAGTGTGAGTTTAACGAAGATTATTTCAAAATAAAACAAAAATAACAGAAAATCCAAGTACAAGTATAAATAATATAGCAAGAGTGATAAGCGCAGAATTACGTTTGTGGATTTCTCCTTCAAGGGTTACAATCTTATGTGATAGTGTATCAGCATCAGTATCACTTTTTGACTTAGCACTTTCAAGTAAAAAAGTAGTTTTTTTGTATTCAATTACTGGTACTGAATTCGCAAGCTCTGATTCAATTTTTCCAAGTTTATAAGAAAGATTTTGGATAGTTACATCTTTTTCTGCAATTACAGCTCGTGCATCTTCATATATTCGAACAATTTCAGCCAATGCAGCATTATGATTTTGGTGGTGCTTTGTGTCAACAGCAGTACTCGATGAAGTTACAATTTCTGGCATTTCTGTAGTTTTATTATCATCAGATATAACAATATAATCCTCTTCTCGGCGTGCAGGATCAGCCATACGAAGGGCCTCAACATCTTCTTCTTCGAGAAACATCTTCTTTCAGATTCGACGAGTACGAATACGTTCTGCTTGAATATGCCTATCAATAGTACGTGAAGACACACCTAGTCTACGAGATGCTCATTCACGATCAAGAGAAAATGCCATAAAAAAATATTGAAAATATATATTTATCCAAATGAGCGATTTTATTGCTCAAAATACAGGCACATCTTATAAAAAAGATGAGAAAAATCAAATATTCTCGCATAAGATATTTATGAAATAAAAATATCTTCATATTCAAGATTAAAGCCAATATTACTAAGCTCAGGAATTTGTTGAAGTTTATTGAGAAATATAGAAGTTTTTTCTGGAAAAAGTTCATTCTGTTGATCAATAAAATCGAGAAAACTATTGTGAAGAGCGATAATATTAACTTTTTTTCAACTATCAATATAAAAACTCTTACCATATATTTCATTACTCAACTCATTGAGTAATGAAATTAATTCTTTCCAATTAAATATTGAAAATATTAATGATCTCCCACTATCAATATCTATTTCTGGATCAACTAAAGAATTTCATCGAAATACTAATTGACAGATAGTATCATTGTCCATTGCTACTTTTTTATAAAAAACTCCTTTTTGTGAAAACAAATTTTTTAACCAAAACATCATATGTCTACCTGAGTCACGATGCACTACAAATAAACTTACAGGGTGCTGAGAAGAAGAAATAATTCCGAGCAAAAATTCCATCATACCATTGGTATTATCAACAAAAAACTTTTGCAAAGCCGAATTATATCTTCCGTTATCAATATTTTTTGCAGGATTTCATATCGAAACCTCAGGAACAATTCCAGGACATTCTTGGCAAGAATGAATTATACCATTAACTGGAACAATATCTCTGGTACAGGAGCGAACTCTCTGACA
Source organism: Candidatus Altimarinota bacterium (assembly GCA_019746175.1). Lineage (GTDB taxonomy): Bacteria > Patescibacteriota > Gracilibacteria > BD1-5 > UBA2023 > JABFSX01. Next base: position 14,465 of record JAIESH010000141.1, on the reverse strand, counting down.
GATAATGGCAGAAGTTTGCCGAGCGCGAAGAAATGGACTGGAATATATGTGTAATTGTAATTGTCTGAATATATTTGATTGTTCCATGGTAGCAAGCTCTCATTCTAGAGTTATTGGCTCATTATCATCTCACGGTGGTCCTTCTGGAGTATCGCTGTCTGTTGCTGCATGTCTCTTGATAATCAATATTTTTTTGATATCAGCAATAGAAACAAGTTCCGCATATTGTTCATTTACTTTTTTTAAAATAGTATTTTGATAAGATTTATCTCATTCTTTTTTTCGAAAATCATAATAAAAATCCTCTATAGTATTCGTGTATGATATGATAGTTCTCCACAGTTGGAGATATTTTTGATATCTATTTTTTCGATAGGAAGACGCGGGAAACCTAGGGTTAATTTGCTTCTTTGCAATACCCAATGACATATTTCATAAAAAAATATTGAAAATATCAGTATCAAAATATCATCATTTTGACCATTCCTTCATAGTATTATGGATGATTTTAGGATGTGTATGAATAGAACAAATTCACTCATAGTTACGTATGATAGAATAAATCTTTCATTCTAGAGGAATATTTGTTTTTTGAAGTCAAAATGGTGCACCTATTCCATTCATGGTTTCTATACAGGAAAGTAGCATAGATTTGACTCGATCAAGTATATTTCTATTGATAGTACCTCAGAGATGATGATCAATTTCACTCAAGAAAGCATCCTCATCCATATTGGAGTCTTCCATAAATCCCAATCAGCGTGATCGAATCACTCTACAAATATCAATAGCCCGTATACATTCATCAATATATCTATCAGGATCTTCTATCGCCTCATGAAATGTTAGAGGTGATAGATGTTGCGATATAATCTCACGAATAAACACAGTATAATCATTCACTTCTCATGTTGATTGAAGATGTTCTTCAGCTTGATGTATTGTCAAAGTATTCTCACAGGCATCAAATCCAAATTCATATTCTTTTTTTTGAATAACAGCTTGTAAAATTGGATAAATAATATGTTCCAAATGCGCTGTTTTAAACTGATTCGTTGGCTCAGTACTTCCTCGGTCTATAATAATCTGATATTGTCTCAAGGAGTCAAATATATTAATACTTACATTTCCTATATGGGGGTATTGTTCATTAAAATCCAATATCTCTTCCTCATTGTTGCGTGAGATAACTATTTCTCAACTCTCTTTTGAACGGATAATTATACGTAGAGGTCAAAATATCTCTTCAAGAAGACTCAATATATCTCAGGAGCTGAGATCAATAGGAAGATTCGTAGCAATATCAGAGGCTTTTTCTAATTCACCATGAATTCTAGAGTTTGATTCTGTTAAGATTTTTGTATGAATCAAGGGGGTTAATAATTGGGAATGTTCCGTTTTGAATAGATCTGCAAAGGTTGGGTCTATGTACTTGATATAAAAAGTGAGTAGACGATTTCCATAAGGAGAATCTACATAATTATCTCAAAGTTGTTGGCGAGCTATCTCAACCGCTTTATAAAAATAATTAACTCGATCTTGTTCTGTCAATTCTGAATCAAGCATCTCCATTAGAAAAAAAAGTATATCTATTTTAAGACACTGTTCCCTTGCAGAACCAACACAAGAAAGTGCTTTCAGATAACTTTGTTTACTGAGTAATCGTGCAGATTCTATTTGAAATTCTACATCATAAAATTCGTCTTCTGAGGGAGGAATGTCTTGGGCATATAGAGCGTGGAGCCTGTCTTGATATTTTTTTCATTGGTTGTAATTATATTCTATAGAATATACATTTGGGATATCTCAAGATGTCTCAGAAGAGTGAATATTCATGGTAGTACTTACAAAAATAGTTTGTCTTGGTTTTGTCCGTTTAAATTTTGGTATTTAACAATAAGCTACGTCAGCTTATTAATTTTTAAAAAAATAATTATGAAAAATCCAACTCGAATTCAATATAAAAAACATTTTAAATGACGATTTTCAATTCTACATAGAAATGAAATGAAGGTAATAGATAATTCAAACTATACTTTGGAATACATAAAAGATAGAAATATATGCCTGAGAACAAGAGAAATTATTGACGAAATTTCACAGATTATGATGTTTGTTAAAAAAACTGAAGAGTTGGGGTTTGATAATTCAAATATTGAAATGCAGATTAATTTTATACAAGCAAGGTTACGGACAGTGAATACGGATAGTAAATCTATAGAAATTATATCTATAATGAATAAATATTTGACTGGAATCAAAAATTTTTCACTAGACTCAAATCTACAAGGAATCTTTTTTTATAAACAGTTGTTTGAAGGAACGATTAGTGCCATCGTAAGAGAACTTACCATCTTGGAGAGAGAATATTCTTAATTGGAGAGTTTTTTGATAATCCCGATTCGAATAGCTTCATCTTTATCGAGTTTCAGGTAGTAATCAGTAATACCACCAGAACAACTTAGCGATATATCAGTAGAAAAATAATCTTTAACTATTTTTTTGAGTGGGATAATTATCTTTCCAAGGATTTCATTTTTATTCTGTGAATATGTCGAAACTGGGAGTTTGTTGTTGGAAACTTCAGTTCAAATGTGTTCCATAAGAATCCTAAGCATATCAATCGTTGTATTCTGTGAATGAATATCTTTAGATGTGAGTTTAATTCATTTGATATAGATTCTTCATCCTATTGTATCAAGCAATATACAATCCGTCTGATTTTCAATTATTGTACCATAATTATCACAGTATGAGTTTCAGAAAGTATCACTGAATTGAATATCTCATTCTTTTGTATAAGAAGAATAGAGTTTCTTTGTGATATATTGATCAATACAAACTCAACCTGAAGCATATCCATCTCTCCAAGAAGCATAATCCAAAGACAGACTATATCCATCATCTTTAAGCTGTGATAAAACTTTATTTAGTGTTGTTCGGCTCTTTCATTTTTTCATAACAAAAAATAAACTCCCTCATATTTTTCCACTATTGAGTGGGAAAATTCATATACTTTCATCTTCAAATTGAAGGTATTTATTAAAAAGACACTGTAATGAAAAAAACAGCTTATTTTCTTTTTGATATGAAAAACTCGATAATCCAATTTGCTTAAAAGCGTTAATAAAAAGATCTACGGATGAATCAATTCCAGGATTTTTCAAAAGATTTCCAAATGATTCTAGAATTCTTAGATTCATATTATCTATATTTTTATAGATAACTTCATCTCCACTACATGAAAGAATATTACTCAGTAAATTCTTATCAGATTCTGATAAGGAAAGTGAATTGATGCGTTCAATAATAAATGATGAAAGCAATTTTTCATCATTTCTTTTTTGTTCTCGAGTTGCCTCAATCTCAAAAAATCGATATCCAAGTCACGCAAATATTATTCAATAATCTATAGGCAATTCATCGAGTGCGAGAGAATCCTGAGATATTCATAAAAAATCAACGATCTTACCCTTATATATAGTATTATGCTCAATATTATCATTCTCTTCTTCTACAGAGTTTTGTTGAAGGTTTTTTTTAGAAAAATGCACTATCGGGAGACTATTTTCATTTACCATAACTGCATAGTTACTAGCACCTATACTCTTTCCATTGGATATACGATTCGATATCTCTAAGCTCAATATATATATCTCATTAAATGCTGGATTAATTTCTAATAACTTATTATCCGTAAGACTTTCAACATTAATTTTATTGGTAACAAGACAGAGTAAATAAGCAAGCAACACTGACATGACACCAGAAAAAGATAATCCATGTCATGGTGGCATCTCAGAGAGAAAATCAATTTCAAGTCCGTATTCAAATCCATGTAAAGTAAGATAACTTTCTAAAAAAGGGCTTACTCTTTCTATTTCATTTTTTAGGAAATTCTCGATTGGGTCAATTTCAAATGTATCTTCTCGAGTGGAATAATGGTAGAGCAAATTAAATGTGATCCTTCAAGAATTGTTCACCTGAGCACCACAAAAGTTCTTTACAGGTAATTTTTGTTTGATACGCAAGTCTGTTACACCATGTGAGATATCTGCTCACCATGTGAGTATGCTATTGCCACTCAATATAATATCATGGGAATTATAAAAATTCTTGTATACAGAATTGAATCTCTTCTGCAGATCAGAAGAATTGATTCTTATATGATCCGAATCGTTACTTCCTTTGTTATTGATCATTGGAGCGTAAGATTATGAATTTTGTCTAAAAGTTGATTATATCTCTTTTTATACACATAGCAATGTTATATTTTAGCTCCTACATTTCATTACAAATTTGTCTCTTTTTTGTCTTTTCATATGAAAAATAATCTTCTATACTTATTACAGTCTTTCGAGACACGTGCATATATTCTTATCTTTTCTCTACAAACTTATTCATATAAGCAATAATTCTTGTGATAGAGATTCCTATGAATTCTCATTATATCACAGTTCACTTGTATATACATCTAGGTGTATTAATTATGACATTGATAAAATAGAAAATAAGAACAATAACGACTCTGACAGATAAAATTTTGATTATACCAATACAGAAAAATACCTTTATATAGCGTGAATCCTATATAGTTATATATTTCTAAATTATAGGAATTGATAACATAAAAAAGTATCCATCAGTAAATAGTATCTCTCTCGGAGAAAAATATTTATTTGCTAAATTCTAACGCATGAAAACAGTACACTTATTAGAAGATCTATTCTTCATCAGTTTGACGAAAAAAACCCTATATATTGTTTTTGTTTTATTTATTACATGTATTCTCTTGCATCCATTTTCAAGAGTTGATGCAACCGTAGTAGATGGAATAGGAAATTCTATTTTAGGAGTTAATGGTAACAATATTAACAGTTCAAATTCAGGAAGTTATCAAATTGATTTCACTCTTAGTGGTACATTTGATATTGCAGACACTTTCATTATCACAGCATTAGATAGTTCTGGAAATACCCTTAGTGGTACATATATATCAGTGAGTTGATGAGAATCTTCTGGATCTATATATATGAATTTTGGTGGCAGTGGATGGACTGATGGTAATATCACATGGAGTGGTCTGGTATATTCAGGATGAAATATGAATCAAGTAGTTGCATCTGGAATTACTCTATCTGGAATTTTGGATCGAATTAATCCTAGTATTACCCTCTCATCTACTGGATGAAGCACTATCTCATGAGCCATCATCATACATATTACAACTTCTGAAACGTCCACAGGATTGAATCTGAGTGATATATCATTCATGAATGCATCTGGAAGTAATTTTTCTCAGACAAGTAGCACTGGTTATAGCATTACTATGACACCTTCAGTATCAAGTGGTACATCCACGATAGTTATAGGAAGTGGTACCTTTTCAGATATAGCCGGAAATCAAAACACAACTTCTAATACTCTTGGTTTCACGGTAAATATAGCAGATACTACATCTCCAATTGTATCTATTACTTCTCATGCAAGTGGTAGCACAGTAACATGATTGTCAACGATTTCTGGAACAACATCAGACTCAGGAGACATAGCAAGTGTACTTGTTAATGGCTCTCTTGCAACACTGGGATCCGGAACTTGGTCCAGGACACTGACATCGCTCAATGGCTGAAGCAATACTATCACAGTAATTGCCACAGATCTTGCTGGAAATACGGGATCTACCTCTATCCTATTAAATCGAATCTCTCTCCCTTCAAGTATAAATGCAGAATTATCTGGAAGTACAAGTGCTAGAATCACATTTTCTACAGATCTTTCTGCAACAGGAGTAGTACAATATTGAATCAGTTCAGGTGCGCTCAATGCTAGTGCAACAGGAAGCACCATATGAACATCTCACACCATAACATTAACTGGGCTTACTGTTGATACTCTATACTACTTTAAGGTATTATGACTCTGAGGAAGTCAATCATCAGTTATGCAGTTCAAAACACCAGTTACTGTAGATAACAATGCATCTGGATCAATTGTTTCTAGTGGATCTATCTACTTGAGTGGATCTACAGGAACAGGAGTAACATTTTCATGAACTGGTAATATTACCATACAAAGCATTACATCAAATGGATCAGAGTTATTCTTCTCACTCAGTGGACTTACCATAACAGCTCTTGGTGGATGATGGGATGGAATTATACAGGCTCCAGAAATGACGAGTTATACGCCTAGTATGTCATTATCATGATACGCTTTTATTGGTAATGCTTATCAAATTGGTAATGCAAATAACGAACTCGTATTCTCAGGTCAATCTGTAACATTATCTATAAACATAGGAACTTCTTACAGTGGCCAAGTTATAAAAGTATTTCGATCTATCAATTCTGGTGTTACATATACTGAAATTACTAATTGTACTATAAATGGATGAGGCTACTGTATTTTTACAACAAATCAATTATCATTGTTTGCTTTCGCAGCTCCCGCAGACACTATTCCAAATAGTTTTAGCTTCTCAAGTATTACAAACGCGGAATTATCAACTCTCTATACCTCAAATACTATTACAGTTTCAGGAATCAACGGACCTGCTGCAATCTCTGTAATAGGTGGAGAATACAGTATCAATGGTTGAGGCTTCACAACAATAGGTGGATCAATAAATTCATGAAATACAGTAGCTGTTAGAGGAACATCAATAGCGGCATTCTCTAGCACAAATACTGTTACACTTAGCATTTGATGAGTATCTGATCCTTTCATGATAACTACTAAAGCGAATACAGGAGGAGGAGGTGGGGGTGGTGGATGAGGAGGTGGGGGTGGTGGAGGTGGACCATCTAATATTGACTACTGTCCAAATTGAGATCTTTCTACAAATACATATGACGGAATATGTACAAAAAGTGGTAGCATAATTATTGGGACTCCAGCCTGACTTTTCTCAATTCCTGCAATTGTATTAGATGAAACTGATCTCATATTTCGAGACATTAGGAACAACTGGGCAAAAGATTATATCATCAATTTAGCCAGACGTGGAATTATCAATAATGCTATTGTATACAGACCAGAAGATAATCTTACCAGAGCTGAATTTCTCAAAATAGTACTAAAAACTTCAGGATGGGTAATGTCAGTAACTACTCTTGATATTCCATTCGGTGATGTAGATAGCACTAGTTGGTATGCTGACTATGTAGCTTTTGCTCTCTCAAGATGAATCATTACTGATATCAATAAGAATTTTAGACCAAATGATCCTATTAGTCGTGCAGAGGCAACAAAAATAGTTATACGAACACTTGGAATAGTAGTAACTCAGCCATCTACATTTACATTTGTAGATATCAATCGTAGAGCAGATCTCAGTAAATATATAGAAGCTGCAAGTTCGTTCAATATTATCTCTGGTCAAATCAGGAATGGAAGAAGATTTTTCAGACCAAACGACCCTATTACTCGAGCTGAAATAGCAAAAATAGTAGTACGAGCGTTTGGATTATAGTACAAATATGATTGATTTCTATAACACTATAAACCATGAAATTCAGATGCAATGCACACATGAAGATTCCCCCATAACAATACGATTATATCATAAAACTATTTCTACTAAAAAAACCTACTAACTATACTACTTATGCAATCTCAAAACAACGATACTCCAAAGGAAGATACAAAGAATAATAATACAGGAGATAAACATAACACAAACACTGAAAAAGAAAGTGCAGGAAGAGACAATGAAACTACCCCTAAAAAATAACCATTATTTACTATGAATGATACTACCAAGAAAAATACAGGAAACTGATTTGTGAACTTACGGGATTTCAAAGATACCAGTATGTATACTAAAATTTCTAATGAGATAAAGAAAGATCCTATTGAACCCATTAAATGAGATGACAAAAAAAAGAAAAGAATGGCATAATTACAATAAAAAGAAAGCGTATTCTCACTTATGATATAAGATAATTATCTACTTTCCATCTTTTGGAAAAAACTTATCTAAGTTTGAATATCATCAAAAAAATAATCCTGATTTCTCAGGATTATTTTTTAAATTATTTTCCCTAGAATTAATGATTACTTTTCAAGAAAATCTTTTGACAAAAACACCTATACACCTAATATAGAGTGATCAGTCTATCTATATTAATATGATATCAAAACAAGATAAAATCCTCACTAGTGCACTCAGTCTATTCGTGGAATTTGGGTTCCACGGTACACCAACAAGCACTATAGCAAAAACAGCATGAGTGTCCAATGGGATATTATTCCATTATTTTAAAACAAAAGAAGATCTTATCACTGGACTCTATATAAGTATCAAAGATGATTTGATGAAATATTTAGAATGAAAAACGGGTGATAATATCACAACAGAATCAGTAATAAAAAATATGCTAAAAGCCACTATTATATGGTGACTCGAAAACAAAGATAAGTATCACTATATACAACAGGTTCATTTCTCACCACATATCTATCAGATAGATTGATCTATTCAAGAAACTTACATGAAGCCGTATCTTGATGTAGTAGAACGAGCAAAACATGAAAAAATTATAAAAAATCTTCCCACATATCTCATTCTCTCTATACTCAGCGGACATATTAATGCTATATGTGAATATTTTCTTAGTCAGAAAACTTATTCAGAACAAGATATCAAGGAATGAGTGGATCTCATTTGGAATATAATAAGCGTAAAATAAAAAATAACCCTCAATTACTGAGGGTTATTTTTTATCCTTGAACTCTATATTAGATATATCCGATCAAAAAACTATAATCAAGATTCTACTATTAATTTCTTAATCGGTGCATAGGTTATTCTGTGGATATTTGATGGCAGATATTGTGCAAGAAGTTGTTCATGAAGACGAGTTCCGTATCATTTATGTTTATCAAATCTATATTCTGGATATACCTTCGCGAGATCTTCCATAAGATGATCTCGGCTCACTTTTGCAAGGATAGAGGCAGCTTGAATCTCTGGTATAAAAGTATCTCCACGGATAATATATTGAACTTGATTAGATCCTACATCTCTAAATCTATAATTATCACGACCATCTATCTGTATTGTATCATATTGAGAATTGATTTGGTTTTTTACTATGTGGATAGCTTGTTCCATAGCAAGCCTATTTGCCTCACGAATACCAACTTGATCAATTATTTCTGAAGAAATAATTCAAACTCATCAGAAACAAATACCTGAACTCATCGCTTCCTGAATCATTCGAAAAATCATATCTCGCTTTTTTGGAGAGAGTTTTTTGGAATCCGCAAGTAATGATGAAAAGGAGTAGGTAGTCCCTATTTGCAAAGCGCAAGCAGCTGCCACAACGGGACCAGCCCATGCACCTCTTCCTGCTTCATCGACTCATACTGCGAAATGTAATAATTTTTTAGAACACATATTTGGACCAGCAATAAAACATAATTCATAATAGCCATTAAGAGAAATTGCACAAATTAAAGATAAAATACCAAAATAATCCTCAATTTCTGAGAATTTTTATTACTTAGCAATCATTATTCAGGACATGATTCATAAATATTTATTATATTTCATTTAAAACATTCATAATATTTCATTTTTCCGTCATACCGAAGATGATTTCGTCCTACAATAATAACATCATTTGGATTTTTAATCTGATCAAGAATAATTCCTGCAAAATAAAAATGATTTTTATCTCGAGCAAAGCTATATCTAAGTGGAGTAAATGTATTGTAATCTACTCATTGTATTTTCCAACCAGCATAATAGATATTGTTCTTATCCTTAGAGTGAAGATCTTTCATAAGTTCAAATGTTTTTGGATCAGAATCACGAATAAATCGATCGTCATAATAGACCCTATTTTTATCTCACATATAATGGTATGTCTCAATCCAATTAAATCCTCAAGTATTTATTCCAGTAAAACTATGGGGATCTGCTACTATGATGTTCTTATTCTGATAATATACATTTTTACTATCTTTACCACGCCAGTTTTCTATTGGAGTAAAGGTATTTGCATTACAAAAAAATCACGTTCATTCAAACCAACAAAAACGAGAATCCTTGGCGTACGATGTTCATGAAAAAGTAGTAAAACTCTGCAGTTTTGCTCCAGTGAGAATTTGATATTCATTTCACCAAACATGATATAATACATTTTTAGAATCATGATAATAACTCACTGAGCCAGTATAATTAACAAGATCAAAATTGGGTTTTTCAATGGGATTAAAATACAAATCATAGTATCCATTTTTATCCATAAATCCTGTTGAAATAACTTGAAAAGATAACACATCAAATCAAGTGAGCTCATATCAATCACAATCAATCTCAGGCTTACATCACATAAACAATTTTCTATTACTTCGAATAATTCCCTTTCAAAGATATTCATAATTTGAGCTATCTATTCCAGAAATAACTTTTCAAGTTGGTGTGTAGATATGGTTTTTATCTCATGCGAGTTGACCATCAAAAAAGAGTCGAAAGGTCTGCATATCTACAGATACGGATATATTTGGAGAATATATGTTTTTTGAATCAAATACAAAGACTCATGATTCTGTGAGAGATTTGAAATCATACGATGAATAAGATTTCATTTCTTTTATATTGATGTACGCAATATGCGACTCATCTTCAGTTCTTTGTTTCGATGGAAAAAAGGCATCATTATAGGTGCCATATTTATCATAGAGAAACCGTTGTCACATCGGACTCATAAATACTCAAAAACTCGATATATCTATACCTTCTATTCTCAATATGCTGCCATCTGCAGATCCTATGTAATATAGATTTTTTTCATCTGTGACATATCCATATTGGAGGTATCTCATTTTTGAAATCTCAAATCATTTAGGGATTTTGAGTGCCACGCTTCAGGCAAATAGATAACTTTTATCCATTCAGAGATATACTCCCCTTTGGAATTGTAAAATATGGAAAGTTTTACTATCAGGATATACTGTAATCATCTCATTTTTATTATTATCCCAATAATAGGGTGATTGCCCGTCAAAAAGAATACGGTTGTCTATTTTTGCAAAACAACCATCCTCTAGTATCTTAATTTTTTTCCAATCTTTCCAATCACCAAGAATAACTCACCGTGGGCTATAAAATGTAATGTCATCATGAGCATAGCATTCAGAAATCTGAACATATGTTTTTGGATCTGCTGATTCTGGAAGATAGTGTTCTTCAGCAAAAATCTGTGTACTAAAAAGAGTGTATATAAAAAGAATTAGAAAAAATCGCATAAAAAGAATTAGATTAAAAAAGTCTAAAAAAAGCATCTATTTTTGATAGAATCCAATCAAGCCAGTGACATCAAGTCGAACTCTTCGTCACATCATTTTCAAGAGATAGAGAATTATTATTGATCATTAGAATATCTTGTTTTAGGGGAAAAGCTTTTTCAAGTGAATCACAAGTAGGATATATATCACGTAATTCTTGTAGCCATTTTTTCTCATCTCCTTCAATAAATACGTCCAAAAGAGAATTCGCTTGATAATTGCAGCTTCATTTTTTTCTATTCCAACCATGTATAGTGCCGTCTCTCAATCAAAGTGAAATAATATCATTATCACAAGAAAGTGTGGTAATATGAAATATGCTATAATTATAGGGAAATCCCCAATCTGCTACATCTGAAAGAGCTATAACCAGTGAATCTGTATGGATATTTTTGGGAAATATATGTGGCACTCAAAAATCATCATTAGGATAATATCTCCAAGTAACTGGTTTTTCTTGTTCATAATTCCTAAGTGGAAATTGATATGATGAAAATCAAACATCAAGAATTCCTGATGCAGCCTGATTAATAAAACTAACCCTACCTATCATTATTTCTCATATATAAGGAGGCATACAGGCATATATTGAAGTTGGAAAAATGAAAATAAGAAAAAGAAATAATTTTTTCATAGAAATATTGAATTTTCTTAATTATAAGGTTAAATATTTTTTCTCAAAAAATAATAAGATAACCCTCAATTACTGAGGGTTATCTTATTATAAAACCAAGTTTACATAAGATATATTTACGATATACCAAACTAACAAGAATTATATTTATGATCAGTAGATATATCTGAAATGCGGAGTTTGGTATATCCCAAACAGGAATAGATGGCAATACAATTACAACACTTATAAAACTAGCAATATAGGTCATACCTGTTTCGGTTTCAGGATTTTTCCAAGATTTAATAATAGTTGGTAGTGCTGCAAATCCGTCTCCTATAACCGCAAATAATATAGCAAGTTGTGGTAAATCAACGATCAACCACAATCAAAGTGCAATCAAAGAAAATGCCCCACAAAGTCAATCAAAGAAAGTTAATTTCCAGTAACTTTGTTTATTGGTGAGAGAAAATATCACCACTAGTAATGGGATAAATCCTGCCAAAAAAATACGAACTGTTGCCCATATATCTGCATGAGCAAAAATAGCTGCTCCAGTTCCAATAAGCGGAGCAATTGCCCACATAGACCAAGAAATCAAATTTGGTTTCGTCTTTCATCTTAGAGTATCTCTCATATAGAGAATAGCACCGCCAATACTAATAATAGCACTTAATACTACAAGTCCGTGTATATAAGTCATAATGGAAAATTTAAAAGCAAAATAAGTCTTTTTTTTAAAAAAAGTGTCTCCATACATATAGAAACACTTTTAAAAAATTCAAAACTGGTGAGACTCAAGTGATACTTTGTATTTTACTCGCTCTACAAACTCGATCATTTTCTCTATTGCTCAAGCGATAACACCAGATCATCATCCTCACTTCCCTGTCTTGTCATTGTCCCCATCATCATCTTTCTTTTTATTAGTATTAAATACCACTTCTTTTGATACTATAGGATCATGGAGACTTCAGAGTGAGAGTTTTTTTGGTACTAATTCATCGATTGTCATGATAATATGCTCTTTTCAATGATCATCCGTCCATGTTATTTTCTCATCCTCATAATACTTATTAGATAGAGCAATATCGAATGGGATCTTGAGACGAATCGTTAGAGACTTTGTTTTATTTGGAGAAATAATTATCTGATCAACAAATATATCGATAATTTCTCGTATTTGTTCAGGTGTAGCAATATCAAAAAACTCTTCTACTACACCATAAAACTCTTTTCTCATATCTTCCCAAGATTCTATCATTGAGTTCATGAATGATTCATGGTGAAGATATTTTTCCTCTTTTATAATACTTTTCGTAAGATCTTCTTTCTTGATATCAAGAGTTTTCTTCATATCCCTCAAGCGATCTTTAGTAATAAGACCGTCAATAAATAATTCTTCCGATCTTTCTATTTTAGAAACCATCTTCTCAAGTTCTTCCTTGAGTTCAAGATATCGACTTGGATTATCTCATTTACTCTTATTTTCTCATGGATACTTTATAGATTCATAATCAAAAAGTGTCTCTGGATTAGTAAAAAGTTCCTTGATTGTATTAATAATAACCGATTCAACTTTTCTCGATAGAATTGCATTTTTACACCTTCGATCGTCATCAACTCTCGCCTTTGTTCGAAGTGAACACCTATATTCAGTTTTTTCATATTCATATACAGATCCATCTTTTCGTGTTTTCCTCTTCATCCGAGAATTTCCGAGCATATTATGTAGTTCTGGTTTACAATCACATAACAGCTTTCCTTTTAATAGATATATCCTCTTTCATTTATCAGCAAATCGCTTATTAAAAGCCATCTTATCTTCAATCTCTTCCGCTTCCTCTTTTGAAATAAGAGGTGGAACAGATACATTAATCCATTCTTCTTTTGGACGTTCTCACATATATACCGTTTTTCATCAGATTTTCTTATAGACATTCCTGAAAGCAGTATAGGTTCATGAATATAGTTCTACCTTATCAAATATCCTAGCGACTGTTGAGGGTATCCATTTATAGATTGCATTTTTACGGTTTCAGAGAACTCATTTCTGAATTCCTGTTCATTTCGTTGAAAGTGATGGTGGTGGGATATTTGCATCTGTTAAATGTTTCGAAAGTCCCTCTATAGAAATTCATCAATTGAGGTAAGTATTGAAGATATATTTTACGATTTTTGCTTCATCTTCATATATTTCTAATTCTTTCGTCTGAAAATTCTTCACATAACCGAATGGAATACTCGAAAACGCCCAACGATTTTGACGAGCCGCCTGTATTTTTCCGCTTTGTGTACGGGTTTTTATGATTTCCCTCTCATATTCTGAGAATCACACGAGAGTACTTCACATGAAGCCATCAATTGCCACATTTCCAGTGAGTTTTTCTTCTGCAAAATAGATTTTTGCACCCGTATTTTCGACTTCACGTTTGATTTTTTGAAATACAAATTGATCCCTTGCGACGCGATCTCTTTTAGTAAATATCACAAAAGAAATCTCTCATTTTCGTACACGAGAAAGAAGTTGAGATAAAAGTGGACGCTCATACTC
>JAIESH010000108.1 GCA_019746175.1 Candidatus Altimarinota bacterium | reverse complement strand
CCGGCATCGGGGGTTCGAATCCCTCATTCCCAACCATTCGTAACGTAAAATCCCCCTCCTAAAAGAGGGGGATTTGAAAATATATAAATGAGAATGATGGGATTCGAAAGCGTAGTACATTGACGAAGAACGAGTCAGTAGCAATATACATAGAGTGATATATTGAGTCACATGGGATTTTTCGGAGCATAGTGGGGAAAAGGAATCATTCAATATCCTTCTTTCAATGAGGAGAAACGAGTCGCGGCCATGGGTAATCAAATCCTTCAATCCAAATTATTATTGATAATTAAAATAGTCACTTTATGATGAGTGTTTTAATATATTATATTTACTTAGTAATGATCTGTAATCCCTAATCTAAGTCATCTAATTAAAGGATTGTTTCATCAAGCTGGAGTAGCTATTACAATAATATGGTAACCATATTCAGATATAGGATCAGTATCACACGTCCCAGTAATTATTCATGTAGCACTATCAATTCGGAGTCATGAAGGGAGTCCAGTGGCTGTATAAGTTATCGTGCGTCATAGAGGATCAGTTACATTTCATGTATGAATTGGGGAAATTGGTGAAATTCCTAAGAAATCATCCAGTATAACATCAGATAATAGAGGAGCAAAAGGCATTGGATCTCACATTATTTCAGCAACATTTTGGCTTACTTCAGTCGATTTAGTATTTGTTAATACTTCAGATAAACTTACTTTATCAAGTCTATTTCTAATATATTTTGGTCATGATCATTGAGATATATTATTATCTATTGGAAAATCTTGAGATAATGAAATTAATCTTGCCTTGTCAGTTATTTTTGAAAGAAGAACTTTAATTGCCTCACTAATAGATCAATAATATAATCAAGATTCTCTTTGAAACTCTTGTTCTTTTTTTAAGTTACCTAACATTGTGTATTTCGATTCCAGATCTTGCATATATTGAGATAACTCAATACTAGTTGGATCATATTGTTTCTTGAAACTAATTAATTCTTTCAAATCAACAATCTCTTCATTTGTACTACTTATATCATCAGAAAGCTGAAGTAACTTAGTAATATATTCATTATCAAATTTGAGATAACCATATGCAAAATGTTCTAATCGTTCCTGACTGTATCAGTCTATCTTTAATAAATCTTCTAACAAATACATACTCAGTTCTTCTTGAACGCCTCTTTTCATGGCTAATCTGAATTCTTCATCACTTCGATAGGTAATTAATGATCCAACCTCTAAGGAACTACGAATATCTGCTAGACTTTTTCCACTATCGAATGACCGACATATTCATCCTATCGACATAGGTCAAATCGTCAGGGGATGACGATTATTCATCTCATATAACTCAAGTACACGTCTTATATGGGCATTATTTCTATTTCACTTTTCTACAAAATCTACTACCTGAGACTCTATAAATTCACTAAATCACCCTGGATTATCTACTGTATTTCTGATAGACTGAATTCCTGATGAATAATTTCCATGTTCTGGTGATTCCATAATATGTAAAAATTAAAAATAATATGCAGTAATTGTATCATGCTTGCAATTAAATTACAAATATTCACGAGATTCTCCCATGTAGCCATGAGATAACCTCTATACTAGAATCCACTTTTTGTTATTTCCACTCTGGGTCGCCAAAGTTTATTGGAGAATTTGAATGATCAACTAATCGTCATTAGAAATTACTATTAATGTAAACTTACGCATTATCATCCGATTCAAATCTCTCAAGATACGTTGTAAGTTGTCGATTCACTCTGATAAAAGTAGTACACTTTGGAAATTGTTTGATTTTACTCGCTCCAATATACGTTCCCGTGCTTCTCAGGCTTCCGAAGAGATCTTGGATAAATTGATGAATGCTTCCTTTGTATGGCATGAGTATATATCGACCTTCACTCGCTCGATGCGTTTCTTTTTTTCCATAATTCTGTATCAGTGCATGATTGGATGAACTGCCAAAATATTCTTTATATTTTTTTCCATTCTTCTCAACCAGATTTCATCCACTTTCATCAAATCCTGAGAACATACTTCCAAACATATTAAAATCAGCTCCAGCACCAAAAGCCTTTGCCACACAACTCGGATATTGCTGCCCGCCATCTGCAATAATTAAACCACAATTTCATTCTTTGTTCGTGATACCATGAGCCGCATCAGCACATTCGATCACGGCAGAAAGCTGAGGATATCCAACTCCTGTCATTTTACGAGTAGTACAAGCAGATCATGGTCCGATTCAGATCTTAACTATATCAGCTCAGGCAAGGATGATCTCTTCAGTAATCTCATTGGTAACTACATTTCAGGCAATTATGATATGTTCTGGAAAACTCGATCTCACACTCTTGATAACTTCAAGGAATTTTTGTATATAACCATTGGGGACATCTAGACAAATAAATGAAAATTTATCCATGAGTCATGCTTGTTTCATCTCAGCAAGCTGAATCAGATCATCCTCTCTGATTCCAAGCGTATAACCTATATAATCAGGATTATCAAACGTCTGAAAAAATTCTTGATAATCTGCTATGGTATAATATTTGTGTAACATCGTAATCATCTTGTACTCTGAAAGTGTTCTCGCCATAGAAAAATTCCCGCTTGTTGCCATGTTGGCTGTCATAATAGGAACTCATCTCCATTTTTTGGGCGAATGATAAAATGAAAATTCTCGTTCTAGCACTACTTCTTTTCTAGAAGTTAGTGTAGATCTCTTTGGACGAAGGAGGACATCTGCATAATCTAGCTTGATATCATTTTCAATTCGCATAAATAAAAATAGTTAATGGCAAACCATCTCAGTATAACACTAAGATAAAAAAAGCAACTATTGTATAGTTTTTATTCTATAAAAAATCCCCTATTCAGGGGATTTTTACTTTGAGAAAGTAAGTCTAGAGATATGTAGAGATTACTGCTGCATTCACTTGAGATTGGAATACATTTACCCATGCAGCTACCGCAAGTGCAGCCATAAGAAATGACACCATGTGTCCACGTTCTGCGAGATAATTACGAGATTTTTCAATATGTTGTTTCATATGTGTTTTTGTAAGAGAATTAAAATGTAAAATTACTTTAACATAATTTTTTTATAAAAGCAAATTTTGAGAGTTATTTTTTTCAAATTACATATATGTACTAATAATATTTGCATTAACTACGTCTTGAAACACTGTAATCCAACTGGTAACCATAAGTGCCGTAAGGAGAAATGATACCATATGTCCACGACGAGTAATGAACTGACGAGAGTGCTTAATATATTTTCGCATATAAATAAATATTAAATATTAATGAGCTATATCCAGAGTAACAGGTAATTCAGGTAAAAGCAAATTTTGAGAGTTACTTTTGCCTTTTTTGTGTTTTTCTCTATTATGTCGCTATGTCAAAACCAACATCCATCCGCAATTTTTGTATTATTGCTCATATCGACCACGGAAAATCAACTCTTGCTGATCGCCTCATGGAAATCACAGGAACACTCGCAAAACGAGAACTCCAATCTCAAACACTTGATCAGATGGATCTCGAACGAGAAAGAGGTATCACTATCAAACTTACTCCAGTTCGTATGGAATGGAAGTGAGTAGAACTCAATCTAATCGATACTCCAGGTCATGTGGATTTTCAATACGAAGTATCACGTTCTCTCGCGTCAGTGGAGGGAGCTATTCTTGTGGTTGATGCTACACAAGGAATTGAAGCACAGACTCTCTCGAACGTATATCTCGCCATGGAAAATGATCTCACAATCATCCCAGTACTCAACAAGATTGACCTCCCAAGTGCGGATGTAGACCGAGTAAGTGAGGAGGTGATGAATCTCCTTGGATGTAAAAAAGAAGATATCATATCAGTATCTGCAAAAACTGGAGTTAATGTAGAATCTATTCTTGATGAAGTTATCAAGCTTATTCCTGAGCCAAAAAAACTCGATAAAGAATCCAATCTTGTCACAGAATACAAGGAAGGAGAACTTGAAATAGGTATTACGAAGGCTCTTATTTTTGATTCTCAATATGATCCGTATAAGGGTGTTGTAGTATTTCTCAAACTATTCTCATGAGAAATTAAAAAATGAGATAAACTCGAATTTATCAATACTGGAGCAAAGGTAGAAGCTCTTGAAGTCGGATGTTTTCGTCCCAAATATTCTCCAACAGGAGTTCTCTATGAAGGAGAAATCGGGTATGTAGTAACAGGTCTCAAGTCTATTGCTGAAGCGAGAGTAGGGGACACAGTTTTTGCATGAGTACCAGAATACAAGAATCAAAGGATTCAAAAAAATCACTCCCTACATCTACGCCTGAATATTTCCAGTGGAAACCGATGAATATCCAAAGATGAAAGATGCCATGGAAAAACTCATGCTCAATGATTCTTCACTCGTAACAGAACACGAAGCATCGCCAGCACTCGGATATGGATTTCGTTGTGGGTTTCTCGGACTACTTCATCTTGATATTGTAAAGGAGAGGCTCTGGAGAGAATATGAGATGGATGTGATTATCACAAGTCCACAAGTAACCTATAAACTGCTGATTGGCGGAGACAAAGTTGCACTCTATCCACGTGCTCGTGGTGAACTCATCGAGATTGATGGACGAACTTGTACCTATCTCTACATCTCAAATCCAGAGGACATGCCAAAACCAGGAACCTATATGCATATCGAGGAACCTATTGCAAAAGTTGAGATGATTACTCCCAATGAATTCATCGGAAATCTGATGTGACTCGCGCAAGAGAGAAGATGAGTATTCAAAAATCAAACCAATCTTGATGCGAATCGAGTAATTCTTCACTATGAGATTCCTATGAGTGAGCTCGTTGGAGACTACTATGATGATCTCAAATCACTCTCTTCAGGATATGCCAGTCTCCACTATGAGCCGATCAGATTCAAGATGGATGATATCGTAAAGATGGATATCCGTGTAGCATGAGATATTGTAGAAGCATTTTCTATGATGGCACATCGTAGTCGTACAAGGTATCTTGGCGGTCGAATCTGTGAAAAACTCAAAGAAAATATTCCAAAAGCACAATTTGCTATCGCGATCCAAGCAGTAGTTGGATCTGACGTGGTGGCTCGTGAAGATATCTCAGCTCTCCGCAAAGATGTGACTGCCAAACTCTATGGATGAGATATTACTCGAAAACGAAAACTTCTGGAAAAACAAAAAGAAGGAAAGAAAAAAATGAAACAATTCGGACGAGTGTCTATTCCAAGTGAAACTTTCGTAAATATTCTCAAAAAATAATCCACCTTTAGGTGGGTTTTTTATAAATTAACTTTGCAAAAAAAACTAATTCGATTAGATTAATTGCCTATGACAACTATAGACCATATTGTAGCAACTCTATTTGATTCTACCGAAAAACTCTGGGACAAAGATTCACTCATTATTTGAGTTATTTTTGCTGTTATACTTATTGAGACTATTGCTATTTTCTTAAAGAGATGGATTAAAGCAAGAATTTTTGCTATTCAAAAAGATCTTGTAACAGATACAGAAAATCCAGAATATTACTTGGAATATTATAGAAAATGACAAATAATTGATATTATTCGATTTGCAGTACTCTTTGTTGGACTTGGAACGCTGATTGTTACCCGAACAAGTATTGGGGCCAACTTTTTTGTCATTGTCGCAGGTGCTCTCGTGATCACATTTCGAGATTTCATTCTTTCTATGGTAGCTTTTTTTATTGTCCTGCGTAGATACAAAATTGGTGAAACTATTTGAATTGGGGATATTCAAGGGCAAATTATCTCAATTCGAATGTTTACCGTATGACTTCTTGGTAAAGATAACGATGGAGATAATACGGGAAGACATTTTACAATTCCTGGACACAAATTCCTCACAGAAACGATCAGACGAGAAGAGCTACAAGTTGAGAGTATACGCAAAGAACTCATCAGAATTCCATATAGTCATGAGTCTTATTCTCTCAATTTTGCGGATTTCAATAGAGAATTGAAGAATGTATTAAACACTATGCTTCCGATGATTACCAAGAAAAATTGTGGCAATTTCCAGACATATATCGGATACAAATACAAACTTGATATCGATTATTATGAGGATAAATGCATAACGATAACCGTTGGAATTATCGGAAAATGGAGAAAAAATGTAGAAAGAAAAGAACAAATTGTAGAATGGACTGAACAATATCGAATACAAAAACCACCCAAGGAATACTAGAAAAACTTGCTTTTTTGCGTTTTTCTGTAGTATATGGGCACTTTATTTTTTCTCTATTTTTCTATGGCAGAACGCTCACTTCTTCTTCTTAAGCCTGATGTAATTCACCGATCACTCGTTGGTACTATCATCGCTCGTATCGAGGCTCGCAACTTCAAGATTGTTGCACTCAAAATGTTTGATCTCAAACGTGAAACTCTTGATGAACACTATGCTCATATTGTTTCTAAACCATTCTATCCAGAAATTGTGAACTACATGACTATGGGTCCAGTAGTTGGAATTATCGTAGAAGGAAAAAACGTTGTTGCTGGTATGCGTCAACTCTGTGGTGCTACTAATCCATCTGAGGCTGAAATGGGAACTCTTCGTGCTGATTATTCTAATGATATCGGAGCTAATATTATTCACGCTTCTGATTCAATTGAGAATGCTGAAACTGAAATTCTTCGATTCTTCAACTCTGAAGATATCTGTTCTTACGAACGTAAAATTATTGGATAATTCTCATATTCCCATGACAAATCTTACTAATCCATCAAGCAAAACAATTCAAGATATTAAATTAATTGAACTGATACATATTATTTCAAATATAGTATCTGGTGGTTTTTTTGGTATTATATGTATCGGACTATATCTTCTTTTAAACAAGGATAAAGTGGATAATGAAATCCGAGAAATATGTTACGATATAATCAATTTCAATCTTAGTTTTATTATATATTTCACTATTTGATTTATATCAATATTTGTATTGATTGGACTTGTTATTCTTCCAATTTTATATTGTATATGGATAGTTGTGCTTATTCTTGGAGCAATCAAACATTTTGCTTGAGAAAGATATGTATATCCTATGACTATCACTTTTCTTAAATAGTGCGTTCATCTAACTCATACTCCATTTCTACATTTTGTGTCCTTGCGGATCCAAGAGAAACCAGAAGAGTCGACACCTACCTGTCGGCTCTTTTTCCAGAAAAGTCACGAAGTTATCTCCAGAAAATGATTGAAGAAGGGAAGATTTCGTGTAATGGTGAGACTTTTAATAAAAATAAAAAAGTATATCGTGGAGATGTCATGGAAATAGCGTGGAAAATTGATCAGATGGAGCTACTTGCTGAGAATATGCCACTGGAGATCATCTATGAAAATGATGATTTTGCTATAATATCAAAAGACGCTTGAATCAATACTCACCCAACCCCAGGAGAATGAGGAAGAGTCGGAACTCTAGTAAATGCACTTCTATATCATTTCAAAACCCTTGGTAATCGTAATGAAGAATGGAATGATGGAGAGTGAGAGGAAGATAAATCAGGTGATAAGATTATAAAAGCCAAAAAACGATCCATAATCAACGGAGTGGAACGACCGGGAATTGTACATCGTCTCGATAAAGATACTAGTGGACTGATTATCATAGCAAAAAATGATAAATCCATGCATGCACTCCAACTCAAAATAGAAAAAAGAAGCATTCATAAAACTTATCTAGCGCTCGTCGTATGAATTGTGAAAGACCAGGAATGATATATTGAATCTTTCATAGGTCGCGATCCACATGATCGAAAAAAGATGACAACTATGGATCCAAACAATCCAAAACTCGCTAAAACAAAATTTTGCAATAAATGAATTATTGCCTGAAAATACACACTACTCGAGGTTGATCTTCTTACATGACGAACACATCAAATAAGAGTTCATCTTGCGTCTATATGATATCCAATTCTCGGGGATAAAGTATATGGAATAGAAAAATACAATACCGAAGCCCTAGAAATATACGGACTAAGTAGACAATGGTTACATGCATACAAACTCAATTTTAATCTCTTTGGGGAAGAATTTTACTTTGAGGCACCACTCAAATCAGATCTTCAAAAATGTCTTGATTAAACTTTCTTTTTGGGCTTTTTTTCCTATACTAACTGATATGACTATAAAAACTGACCGACTCTCTGAGTCAATTCGAATCATTGCTACTGAAGAAATCCTAGCACATTCTCGTGATTATGAAAATAATCATGGGATTATATCTGTGCTCGAAGTAGTAATATCAAGTGATAAGAGCTATGCTGATGTTATGATTCATGGACAATGAGATGACAAGGAACTCACGCAGTTTGTTGCGCCAATTGCTGGAAATATCCATACAAGAATCTCTCGAGAGCTTGGACTCAGGCGTACACCAAGAATCAGATTTCGTGTTGCTAAAAATATTAATGGAAAGGCTGATATTCTCTCTATCATAAATCAATTGGACCTGCAATATGGACTTTCGAAATAAAATCAAATCCTACATCTCAACATGATGAAAGAATCAATGGAAAAAAGAGATTCAAAATGAAAAGAAAAAAAAATATCTATTTGGATGAAATGATCAAGAAGATACTTTTCAAAGATCCAGAAATAAAAACATATTTGGACTTAAAAAAGAAAAAATAAATGTGTTCTCTAGTTTTTTTCAAGATAAGATTTTATCTAAAAATTTTTATGAAAATCATGGCTACATATTAGGAATAATTGGAATGGTACTCATTTTTCTTACTGGATATATCGTTGTATTTTCACCATACTTCAAGATAAGTCCGAATCAGGTAATTGTTGAGGCTGTAACACCAGGAATAGATATTGCCATTGCATATAGAGTACTAGAATCAACATACTGAGAGAGTATTTTTCTAGTAGATGAGGCAAGTATTGCTCAAAAACTCAAAAAACAACTTAATAATATCACCTCAATTAGTATTGATTCATTATATCCAAACGGTATCAAGATCTTAATAACATGAGCACCCATTGTTTTCGATACAACAATAACTGGTATTCCAGGAAAAAAATGGTGACTCTCTAAAAATGGAGTACTCGTTCCAGAATGAGATCTTGGTGATACAAAAATACAAAACCATATTACGATTACTTCTGACTCATTGATAGGGGATTTTTTCTTGAACTACAAGCAGGGAATTAGTGAAATAAATATGTGATATATTAGCCGTATTTATGATGTTTTTAATTCTGAATGGCCAGATATTAAAATTACAAAATCACATTATTTTACGAGTGAAAATGAAATACATCTCATAACTGAATGATGAACAAAGATTATTTTTACACTACAAAATGATGCTGACAAACAAACATGAGTGATGCCAAAATATATTCTTGATCAGCTTATAACACTTCGTACTTACATAACTACAAATAAAGCAAAAATTATAGATGGAAGTATTGTATATATAGATTCTCGTATACCGTGAAAAGTTTTTATCTGTGGAGACAAGTTGATGTGCCCAAAAAATCTAGAACTAATTTATTGAGACACTTATAAGTAAAAATCATGAAAAAATGGTCGCAGATCCTTGATCCAATCATAGATGAATATGGTGGTAAGAAAATTGAACTGAATTATGAAACGCCATTTCAATTACTGATGGCGGTTATTTTATCTGCACAAACTACTGATAAGCAAGTTAATAAAATTACTCCACCATTTTTTGAAAAAATAAAAGAAGCGGAAGATATTATAAATATGGATATTGATGACATTATGAACGATATCAAATATGTTAATTTTTTTAGAAACAAATCGAGATTCATCAAAGAAACAGGAATTATTTTATCAAGAGATCATGGTGGCATTATTCCCGACGATCTCAAAATCATGCAGACCTTTCCGGGAGTTGGAATCAAGACGGCAAAAGTAGTACTCGCTGTACTCTATGATAGACCATATATATGAGTTGATACACATATACATAGAGTAATGAATCGACTTGGTATAGTCACTACTACTTCACCCGATGCAACTGATAAAGAGATTGAAAAAATATTTGATACCGAAACCAAGAGAAAGCTACATCACCCACTTGTATTGTTTGGAAGGTATCACTGTACAGCAAAAAAACCTAAATGCGAAAATTGTAAATTACAATTACAGTGTTCATTTTATAAGAAAAATTTTAGTAAAAAATAATTAATATGAGTAAAACATTCTTCGAATGAAAAACATTTGAGAAAATAGATTTTAGAAATACTCCTCTTGAAAAATGAAACTACGAACACTGTAGGTTCTTGAAATGCAATTTCTCGGGAATAGATATCTGAACTATTCAATTTTCAGAATGTACTTTTTCCAATTGTGATCTCAGTCTCATTAAGACTACACAAACCGTTTTTACAAATATAGAATTCGTAGACTGCAAATTACTCTGAGTAAATTTTGATCATTGTAGTAATTTTATCTATGGACTCGAGTTTGAGAATTGCATGCTTAATCTCTCATCATTTCAAGGAATAAAACTCAAAAATACAATTTGGAAAAGCTGTAGCATACAAGAAGTGAATTTTACAGGCTCAGATATTAGTGGCTCAATATTTTCAAATTGTGATCTTGGAAAATCTATATTTATGACAACAAATCTAGAGAGTTGTGATTTTTCCTCTGCGTATAATTTTTCAATTCATCCAGAAAAAAATAAAATAAAAAAAGCTAAGTTTTCACTTAGCTGAACTATTGGGCTACTTGACTCATACGGAATCAATATAGTTTAGGCCATATCTGTATATTCTCGAGTTTTAAGCGCATAGAGAATATAATCGGATGGAACCAATTTGATTGGATCAAGTCAGGCCTTCTGACAAGCAAGGTTAAAATATTTTTCTGGCGTTGGATCAAGATGAATCATATGAGGAAGAACTATGGACATAATTCCAAGATTCTGACTCAAAAAAATTAATCCTTCATCTCGAATGGATAGTTCAGAAATCTTCTGGATCATTCTACGATTCTCGTGTCAGAACAAATCTACACGAATATGAATATTTGCAAGATTCTCAGAACTCTGAAGACTCGAGTTAAAACGAGGATCTTTGAGACACAAGAGAGTATTATCTATGCATTCGTATAAAGTATTTTCTTTTTGACACTGTATACGTCCGGAAGAAGCAATAACCCTTCCATTATGATATAAGCTTACAAATACAGCTTCTTTGGTAGATGAAAATGACTTGAATTCTTCTGGAATATCTGATGAAGCAAGAATTTTTTTATCATTGATAAATGATTCGAGTGTTTTTTTTACAAGTTGGTGCATACTCTGGATATATTATTTTGTTTTAAAAAGTTGTTTTTCGGCTTCTTTTTCAAGTTCTTTAGCATCTTCTTCTACTTTAGCAAATACATCTCCAATTGGGTCTGATCAAGTTGCTAAATAGAGCTTATAGTAACAAAATCGAATAAAAAAGTTCATAAAAGTCGCTACTATAAAAGCAAGCATCGAAAGTCCAAGCAGCACAAACAATGCATTACTCGAATCCGAATTTGTTTTCTCATATATAAAGAAGAGAAGGCTCCCTGTGATAACGAGACTTACAATACTTGAATATATAGAAAGTAGGGAATACCGGTAACTTGAGAGAACACTGATAACAATTTCAAGTCCGAAAATGTTAAGAAGAATATGAGCAATATAGGCAATAAGAATTCATGAACCATCCACAATCATTGAATTCACTATAAGATAGAGGGGAGCTATAATAATATAGAGAATGATTGAAAAGACTGAAGCATGGATAAATGTAGTTCTCCCTCAGACATAGATATGAGGAAATATTCATTTTACACTCCAAAGATAAATCATATTACTTATCGTGAGTGCGAAAAAAGTTATCATCGCGAGAAGTATCGGTGATATACCGCTTCCAAGAGAAAAATTACCAAATGATAAAAATGCAAAAATAACAACACCAATAGATGAAAGAAATCCGACTACCAAAGAAACCAAGAGCATCATCCCAATGCCAAGTATATCAACTTTTGGTGGACCGAGTAATTCCTCAGTTGCAAGTGAAATATCTGATAGTGTATTATTTTCTGACATAATATAGAAAAAAAATGAAGCAAGCACCTATAGAGATAAATATATCCGCAAAATTCAGAATAGCAAAGTATTTTATAGAGATAAAATCAACAACATATCAGATAAAAATTCGCTCATACGCATGAGAAATGGCTCACGCAAGTATGAATCCATAGCCAGTATCGAGGAGGAAGGAATTTTTTGGATATTCTTCTTTGGCATAATACACAATCAAACCAATAACAAGTAGAGCTGTGATTATTTGAAGTGGCAATCCTGTGATTGGAAGAGAAAAAGCAATCCCAGGATTATATGACAATTGGAATCCGAGATATTCTCCCAATACAGAAACATAATTCCCAGTTGTAATACCTGAGATATAATTCTTAGAAAACAAATCTATAGATATTAATCCCAGTATGAAAATAATTATTATTGCAACTCTTCGCATTATATGAAAAACTTATAAACTTGATACATAACCACACCAATTATCGCAGTCAAGATAGTTCACCAGAGGGAATCAATGAATACCATATTCCAATTCCATCATTTTATCACACTCATAGAAGTGAGTTCATACGTCATATAGGCACCAAATCCAAACAATGCTGACTTAGTAAGAATTTGAAGAAGGGATAATTTTGAATCAATTCCTGGAAGTACAATCAATACAAGAAGTATCAAGATATATAGCAAATAAAATGCAATTGCAGCGACAAAATTCATATCTGCATTGAGATATGTTGGAATATATTTCTTGAAGGTTGGAAGAATCACAAACCAAATCATCACTCAATCGAGTACAAGTAGAGTGAGTAGTCAGGATATGTAGGCGAGAGTAGTAGCTAGCATAATAATTATAATTTAGGAGTAAGAACTTGTTCTGAAATCCAATTCTCATACGAATCATTGGCTTCAACGGTTGCAAATTTCATAATACACGGAACTTCGTATTTATGATTTTTTTCGATAAAGTCCTTCACGAGTTCCCACTTGTCGAGTGTAGTCTTATAGAAGGTTAGTATCTCAGTACTATTCGTAAGTCTTCATTCCCACCAATAGGTACTCTCGATAGGAAAATAATTTACACATGCAACAAGATGAGCATTGAGCAGTTTTGCACTGAGTTGCACTGCTTCAGGTTTCGATGGATGCGTTACATAGACAACGAGAAATGACATGGGAAATAGATTATTGAATTCAAAATACAGCATCATGTTCCTTTTTTAATTCTTCCTTTTGGATTTTTTTCACGCTATTCCAATCACCATTATTAGACCCATCTAAGTTGAGTCTGCCACTGAATTTGGCATAACAACGCTCAAATACTCTTGCTTTATTGATTTTTCATTCTTGTTCGAGACTCTCAAGAAAACAAACATAATCCCAGAAAATATCCCCAAGTTCATCTTCTAGATATATATAATTATCTTCTTTTAATTCTTCTTGTACTTCTTCTATTTCATCAAGAATTCCATTGATATAGGTCTCACTTCCATGATAAAAATTACCTTCACCTTCCTTGATAAGGAAGGGAATACGATTGCTTGATAAGGTAATGATTTTTTGGATCGTCTCTAAATTCATAGAATTTTTTATAGAAATACTCGTTTTGCTTTTTTCTTTCACATTTCCACAAGAGTTGCATCAGACGAGAGGGTAACTAGATATTTTGGATCCGTAATCACTTCGCCATTTACACGAACCGAATTACCCCCTAGAGCATTTCGGACGTCACCAGATGTAGAACAGAATCAGATTTCTTTGAGTAAATCAGAAAGGTTAATTTCAGGTTTTTCAAGATGAACTACTTCGATGTTACTCACATCATTCGCATCATATGGTTTTCCATGATACATGGTCACCACATAATCCGCCAATTCTTTTTTGAGAATATTCGGATGTTCTCAGGAGAGAAGTCTATCTTCAATTCATTTTACTTCTTCAATAGTCATATCGGTTGCAAATGTAAAATAATGAACAATGAGTCCATCATCGACATTGATAAGTTTTTGATACATATCAAATGGCGTATCATCGATCAATATACAATTCGGACTAGTTTTACTCATCTTCTTACCATCAGTACCAACCAATAGATCAAATGTCATAATATCCTGTTTTGGTAATCCAAAAGCATGCATCAGAGTTCTTCAAGCCAAGAGATTGAAATATTGATCATTGCCCCCGAGCTCAAGGTCACATGATCCATACTTACGAGCAATCGCGACACTATCATATCCTTGCATGATTGGATAGAGGAACTCCTGGAGAGAGATTCTCTTTCATTCTTTGTATCTCTTTGAGAAGTTATCACGATCAAGCATCTCCGCAACGGAGAAGTTCTTGGCAAGTTCGCCCACTCAGGCGAAGTTCACTGCATCGAGTCACTCGCTATTGTAGTATACATTGATCCTTGAGACGTCGATGATCTTTGAGAACTTTTGGAGAAATACTTCACAGTTTTTACGTGTTTCATCACGAGTGAGCATGGGACGCTCTGAGTCCTTGTCACTTGTATCACCGACTTGAGCCGTAGCATCACCAAAAAGAAGGACAATAGTATGTCCGAGCTCTTGGAATTCTTTGAGCTTGAGAAATGGCACCATATGTCCGAGGTGTACCTTTGCTGCCGTTGGATCAATACCGAATTTGACTACGAGTTTTTCACCTGCGAGAAGTCGCTTTTCGAGATTGGCACGATCGATGACATTGGATACACCTTTATGGAGGAGATTGTGGATTTGGGAATTCATAATTTTAAAATAAAAAAGATAACCTTACTATATTCAATCAATTTTATTGATTTTTTCATACTTGCCTATATGTCATATATATGATATTATATATGACATATAGATACGAAAGCAAGTTTTTTATATCTACAAAACTACTCAATTTTAATTAAAAAACTTAAAGAATATGAACAATCTATTTTCAGAGATAAAAGAAGGAGATTCCATTTTGGAATATTCTCATTTTGTAAGGGAACTGTTTATGAAACTTACATCAACATACAATGCAAGTATACTGGAAAATATGGGTTTTCATATAGAAGAAAAAAGGGAACCAGATAACTCAAATAACTCTTGAGTTGATAATTTCAAACTTAATCAACCCCGTTGGATTGTATCAGCGACAAATAAGAAATACCTATTGATCCTAGAGGGGAAAATAAACCCTAGATGAAATGATGGTTGAATACCATATGAAATTTCTGTAAAAGAAAATAATCTTCCCGAAGAATCATTAAGAGAGCTTTGTCAGATAAGAAGTAATTTTAAGTAACAATAAGATCTAAAAATTTTATGGATCCTATATATCCATACTAAGAATTATACAATCTTATCAATAAGTCCATACTTGAGAGCCTGTTCAGCAGTCATAAAATTATCACGATCACAGTCTTTACGAACTGTATCTATATCTTGTCCAGAGTGTTTAGCTAGAATACCATAGAGAACTTCACCCGTACGAATGATGTGATCAGCTGCAATCTTGATATCTGTAGCTTGACCTTCCATTCCACCAAGAGGTTGGTGGATCATGATCTCAGAATGAGGAAGTGCATATCGTTTTCCCTTGGCACCTCCACAGAGAATAATAGAACCCATACTCGCCGCGAGACCTACAGCAACTGTGATAACATCTGGCTTGATAGACTGCATAGTATCATAGATTGCGAGACCCGCCGTAACGTGTCATCCTGGAGAATTTACATAGAGAGTAATCGGTGCTTTGGGATCTTGTTTCTCAAGAAAAAGAAGCTGAGCTATAATCGTATTAGCAACCATAGAATCGATAGCATCACCAAGAAAAATTACACGATCTTCAAGAAGTCTTGAATAGATATCATAGGCTCGTTCTTGTCCTCCTACCTTATCGATAATAGTAGGAATAAGAAAATCTGAAATTGGATTTCTTTTGTGTTTTGAGGTAATCGGTTTTTTTGACATAAAAAATTGAAACTAAGAAATATATACAAAGCTTCTTTACTATATCTATTTCACCTTGGAATTCAAATGATTATAGATATAATCAAATTATGAAAAAAATGCTTCTTTTCCATGACACATTCCTGATGCGAGGCTGAGCTGAACGCATGAATATCGAACTTGCTAAAGCATTTGATGCTGATATTGCTACGGCCACATGGAGCCGAGACTGTTATGATGCCAGTAGTATGTGATTTAATTGAGAAATATTTGAAACAAATTCGAACTTTAAGAAGGGAATACTCGGATTTTTGAAGATGAAATGGTCATTTTTTAGATCCAAAAAAATCCTCAAGAATTATACTTATATATTATTTTCTAATGAAGCTATTAGCTGAATTTGGAATATTCTACCTGGCACAAAAACATACTACTATGCACATTCCATTTCTCGTCATCTTTTTGATCAGAGAGAAGACTATATAAAAAAAGTACCTTTTTTACTCAGACCAGCTTTTAGGCTTTTTTCACTAATTTTGAGAGAAATATATAAAAAAGAAATAGCAAAAGTAGGAACAATTTTTGTAAATTCAAAAGAGAATCAGAATAATATGAAGACTCTTCTTAGTCGAGATGACGCTATAGTTATATACCCGAGTGTTGATACAGAAAAATTCAATATTTTCTCAAAAAAAGAAATATTGCAAGTATTTGCAATAGAGTGATTATCAATGTGATATAAGGAATATTATATATCATTTTCGAGACTCACCCACGCGAAAAGAATCGATACAATAATTCGTGCTTTCAAAAAAAATCCAGATAAAAAAATCGTAATATTATATGGAAAAAATGATAGTCAAAAAGATGAATTTATGAATCTTGCAAATGGATATGCTAATATAATTTTCCATGAACTCACTGACAACAATAATCTCCCATATGTCATATGATGAGCTATTGCAAGTATTTGTATTAGCAAAAATGAAGACTTCTGAATGGTTGCAATATAATCAATAGCATGTGGCGTGCCAGACATATGTGCTAATGAAAGAGGATTCAAAGAAAATGTGCTTGATAAAAAAACTGGTTACCTCATTGAGCCTAAAAATCTCGAAGAAAATCTTGTAAATATCATACAAGATATCTCTATGGAAAATTATCTATCCATGTCCGTACAATGCCGAGAACATTCAATTCATTTTTCCAAAGAAAAAATGATAGAAAAAATACAAAAATTTATAATATAATACCTTGACTCTCAAAATGAATTTTCAGAAATATCGAATCACCATCTTCATATTAATAATATCTGTAACTATAATCAGTTCTCTTGGAATATACGTATCTAGCAATCTTTGATGAGTTTTTAATATCTGATCTTCAATATTGAATTTTATAGGAGATCAATGAGCTCAAAAAAACACTCCTACGAGTATAGAAAAGTATCCTATAGATATTAAAAATATTATCAGCAAAAGATATCTCTATACACTAGAAAAAATAGTAGAACAAAACTACAAACAAATTTCTGGATTATCCATAGACCTAACTTCTGGGTATGAAGTATTCTCAAGAACTTTTATCCAATGAGATAGCTTTCTCTTTGAAATAGAAAATTTAAGTATAACAATACCAACTTCTGAGTTCTACTTTGATATATGGAATAGTAAAAAAGATATTGTATCATCTGAAATTTCTAATACATTAGAGCCTATACTCTATTCTAGAAAACTTATTGCACTTACCTTCGATGATGGACCTTCACCAAAATATACTAATTATCTACTCGAAATACTGAAATCTGAAAATGTTAAGGCAACATTTTTTGTATTATGAAGCACAGCAAGTGCCTATCCAGAAATTATAAAGCGCGAAAAAAAAGAATGACATGAAATAGGAAGTCATGGCTTTTCCCATAGTGCCTTCACCAAACTTAGTACCACTGATATGAACGAAGAATTATATAAAACTGATCAAGCCATCTATAATGCAATCTGAGAGTATCCTACCTTATTCAGACCACCATATTGAGCTACGAGTACTTGAGTTATGGAAACTATCCAGATGCCAGCAATTCTATGGTCAATTGATTCGAGAGATTGGAAAACTCATAGCAAAATACGAAATATACACTCTGTAGATCATGCAGTGGATGGTGACATAATTATAATGCATGATATTCATAAGGAAAGCGTGGAGAGCATTCCTGATATTATCAAAAATCTTAAATCAAGATGATTCGAATTTGTTACAATATCAGAACTACTCTGAATCAATTGAGAGAATACTCAAATTGGAAAAAAATGTATCAAAAAGTGAAGCTGCAAATAATAAAATCTAATTTGCGAAAAACGTATTTTTTTATATAGTAAAGGAAAACTTACATCAACTTATTGTTTACATAAATATGGCTAACTATATTTTCTTCGGCATGTATTTATTTGTAGTACTATGACTATTTGGTTTCATTGCTATATTTATGTTACATATACGAGATTACCAGCAATATTCTCGTTATCTCAAGACACTCACTCGCATCTATATTTTGGCTATGGTACTCATAGCAAGTGTTGGCTGATACTACCTACTTACGGGAACAATTTTTCCACAAAATAAAAGCACCATCAAGAGAATCAATCTCTAATCCATATAATTAATTATCTATTCTAATCATGCAAGTCGGTATCGTCGGTCTCCCAAATGTTGGAAAATCTACTCTTTTCAACGCTCTTACAAAATCATATGCGGCAGAAGCTGCCAATTTTCCATTCTGTACTATTGAACCGAATACAGGAATTGTTAATGTTAATGACGAACGTCTGGAACAAATCAGAAAAGTTGTAAACGGAAACAAAGTAATTCCTGCAACAGTTGAATTCGTAGATATTGCTGGTCTCGTCGAGTGAGCGAGCAAAGGAGAATGACTCTGAAATAAGTTTCTTTCACATATTCGAAGTGTTGATGCAATACTCCAGGTAGTACGTGCT
>JAIESH010000048.1 GCA_019746175.1 Candidatus Altimarinota bacterium | reverse complement strand
CAGTAGTTCGGGAAATACGTAATCTATGAACCAAGATCAATCTTTGAAATGTAGATACTGATTCGACGATTAGATGAAGGATTAGGAAGTCAAAAACTGTTTGAAAATGGACCTATCTTTTTATTGAACTAGATATGCCTTTTCTAGATTGAAAAACGGAGGTAGTAGCAGCCATAACACATGAAGAAGTTAGAAAAAAATAATAAATAATCCACCTCTCATGGTGGATTATTTATTTGACTATTTTGTAATATTGATACTATATAATATATTATCCTTTTATATATTATATGAATAATCATCTTTCTATTCCGGGTAAATACGTAACTCAGATGAGAGAAGCTGCTATATTTCCCATAGCGAGACTCAGAACTCCTGGTGATGGATTCTATATACCTGGAGCAGATCAATCTATTAAGAGGTATGATGAACCTGGTACATATACAGTAGAAGAGGCAACTACAAAATTTGGTAAACTCATCCCAACAGTGGGTCTAGTACAATGAATTCTTGATGAGGCCTTCAAGATGCAACAACTTCGTGAAAAGTTGAATTATTTTGTTCCGGGAGGAGCATTTCCAGATGATGAAGAGATGATGCATTTTCTCGGATTAAATGGAGGAGGCCATCTGCTTCGGTCTGACTTCTTAGGATTAAAAAAATATCTCAGCACCGTAGCGCTCTGATGATATACAATCAGAAGTATTGGATCAATGTCAAAAGACTATAAATTCAAGGTAAGACTACTACTTCCTTAGATATCAAATAATCCACTATTCACGGTGGATTATTTTAATTGTAATAAAATATAATTTTTCTATCATTTAAAATATTATTTTAACATTAGGTATAGTCTAGAAAGTTATTTATTAATACTGAAAAAATGCAAATTAAAGTAAATATAGCATGGATAAAAGCGATACAAATAATAGTATATCTATTGCTAGTATTATTTTTAGCATATTGATTGATATGGATTTTTGATCATCATTCAGGATGATGGATGTTTTTTTGATTTATCTTAGGACCATACATGCTAGGACTACTTGTTGGTCTATTGATTAGCTTAATAAAATTTATTACTTTTACCATAAAAGGAAAATTTTCTCTGGTTAAAAACATTTTCTTATTACTACCAGTTATATTAAGTGCCTATTGGGTTTTCCCACATACAGAAGATATACTCAATCAAGCATGAATGAATCTCTACTTGGCGAATATAGAAAAATCTATTAATCTAAAATGAGAGACATCAAGCTTGGGTGCAATTGCATTAAATGGAAAACTATCATCAAATGATAATTCTGATAAAATTTTATACCTAAGTGAATCTGTTATTAGGATATGAAAGTCGAATTTTTTACTGGAATTAGCAAATTTAGGTCGATGAAATATGATTTCTCTTGTACCAGATATAAATTGAATTGATAGGGGTTGCATTACATACAATAATGAAAATAATATTACAACAAAATTAAGTCCAATTAAGTCTGAAAAATGAAAGTATTTTGCGATTAAAACCTGATTTTATGAAACTGATACTACCTATAGATTATTCTCAGAGGATTTAAAATTATTAGCAACAGATAACTTGGACATATTTTCAATACCGATTACTCTAAGTATTGCTGATTCTAGCTCGCGTTATAGTCAAAAGAATATTGACTTATATATTAAGGAATCAGATATGTGGAATATGTTATACTGAGTATTAACAAAATACCCAGAATGCATTAATATAGGTTTCACTCCTGAGTAATTTATTCAAATTCCATGATCCATATAATATCCTAGATTAATTTAAAATAATCCACTATTCACGGTGGATTATTTATTTGTATATGGTTGTGGTTTTTGTATAATTCTTCCATATTAATTAAGTCCATGATCACAAACCTAGAGAACAAGCTCAGATTCATAGAGCTCATCGATGAGATGAAGACGATTACTCGTACTATTACGCTCAAATGTGGACGAATGGAGAGTGATGCCGATCACAGTTATCATCTCGCGATGATGGTGATGATATTTATCGATGATTTTAGAGAGCTTGATGCTCTCAAATGTATCAAGTTAGCACTTCTCCATGATCTCGTAGAGATATTTGCTGGAGATACATATATATTCGATCATGAGTGAGTCAAGAACAAGAAGGAGAGAGAACATGAGTCACTCCTGAAGATCGAGGAGTATATTGGGAAAGGTAGTTTTGGAGATTTCAGAGCTATCATCGATGAGTACGAGGCTCACACTACATGTGAGACTCAATTCGTATGCCAACTCGATAAACTTCATCCAATTATCCAGATTTATATGACAGGATGACGCGATTTTCAGATTCACAAGACAGACAAAGAAGAACTCATCGCAAACAAGTATAGTAAAATCGATGATAGATTTGGACTACGAGAAGTATTGGATCAATACCTTAACAAGATGGAACAGGGTAATATGTACTACAATCCTGATAATTAATCCACATTCTCTGTGGAGTAATTATTTGTGAAGTGATGTGCTTTGTTTATAATTTACCAAGGTTACTAATTTTTAATTTATAATATATGATACTATTAATTTTTAGCATTTGGTGTATATATCAACTTATCATATCTATTATTGCTCTCCGCAAATATCTCAGTTATCGAAATCCCGAAGATAATGTATATCTAAGAATGATGCAATGAATTGTGATTCTTGGATGATGAATGTTTATTTTTTGAACCAGTATTGCATATCTTTTGATGTATTGCTTTGTAAGTTGTAATACGACTAATTCGATGATAGTCTGGACTCTTATAATCTGTCTTTTTATT
Source organism: Candidatus Altimarinota bacterium (assembly GCA_019746175.1). GTDB lineage: Bacteria > Patescibacteriota > Gracilibacteria > BD1-5 > UBA2023 > JABFSX01. Next base: position 15,924 of record JAIESH010000048.1, on the reverse strand, counting down.
ATTATCAATATTTTACCCTACTTACTAATATATCAACGATTATCCTGATCTACACTAGCAGATAAAAATAACTAATTATTATATTGACAATAATAATATATATGTAAGATATACAAAAATATTAACTTATATATATGCCTCAAGGACTTGAACTACACGGAAGAAATCACACTTCAAAAAAACCAATCAGAAGTTTTAATACTACAAAAACGGGTAGATGAGGGGATCAATCAGGAAGATATCATGCCAATGCATGATGGGAAAAAATAGAAGCAGCACATGCTCGTGCGCATATTGATCCAGCTAAGGTAATAGCAGCTAAGATTAAATCATTAAAATCAAGAGTTAGCGATATTTGAAGAGAGACATTCAATGTAAGTCCTGAAGTAACCAGAAAGAAAATAAAAGCAGTACAATTACTCATCTCTCGGTTTTCATGAGATAGAACTTGATTTCTCGCAGAACTCAAAGATATAGAACAGAGCCAGAATTCAAGTAAGTAATTACAGTATCTCTTCTGTACAATAGTCACAACTACTCTGAAATAACATAGCAACAGCAGAAAGTCATACAACAATATATATTCCATACTCTACCATTGGCCAAGTTCAGACAAGCATATTTACAATATTGAGATTTGTATTAGCAAACCATCCAATTCCAACCAATCCCCAATTAACAGCTCCAACAAGAACAAGTATATAAGTAATCATATGAAAAGTGCAGAGACTAAAAAAAGTATTCGCCATATAAAAAAATGTTAATAATTAAGGTAGACTAAGCTTAGAAGAATTTTGAACTTTTCAAAAGACAAATCCAAGACAATATCAAAATAGAATCAATATATAATCTATACTATATGATAAATTGACCTGATTCTTGGGAACATACCGAACTTCCTAATACACCATCCGAGATAGCAAGATTCAATTCTACTATCCACCATGGACATTGGCCATATACCAAATTATGACGCATGACTCCAGTATTTCGAGATGTACACTTTCCAAAACACTTTGGAGAAGGACATGATTGACTTATGCTCGACAAGTGGCATCAGATTGATCCAACTGAAACTATACTCTTGCCAGGAAGTGTTATCAGAATTCAAGAGCTTATGAAAGATAGGGTTGTAAGAATTATAACTAATGAATACCATTCCAATACTCCAATATACACTCACGCAAATTTCATAGAAAAAATATCAATTCAACCTATTCTCGACAGAGTCAAAAATATTCCATCACGAGTGAGAATGATTTATTCAATGCGAAATCAAGTATGAAAAAGGTATATCTGGTGATGAAATAGTCAAGCTGGGGTCCCTGAATTGCTAGAAATATACAGAAACATTTCTGAATGATCCCGAGAACTCGCCATGCTCAAATGATTTGATTGTTCTGGCTTACTCTATTGGGCAACCAATGGAAATACACCTCGAAATACCAGTGAACTCATAGATTTCGGGAGAGCCATGGATATAGAGGGTAGATCTGTAGAGGAAATCATGGATCTCATAGAACCGCTGGATATCATCGTATGGAAGCGACATTGTTTGATTGCACTAGATAGGTGAGAAATAATTGAGAGTAGTGTAAATTGGTCTAATGAATGAGATTTTTCTCATCCGAATGGAGTAAGAATACATTCTACAGAAGCTTTTTTAAGAGAACTGATGCACGGAAAAAATCCAAGACATCCAACCAATATATATCCTTGAAAATATATGACAAATGAAGCATTTGTAGTGCGGCGATGGTGGTAATAATTCATATATCCTAATACTATTCCTATGGCAACTCCTGAAGATTTTCTACAGTCTCTGTGTATTCCGATGAGTGATGGAGAAAGGCTAAACATCCAAGTTGGAGATCTCACTCGAGAAATTATAGATGCACAACTTACTGGGAAAATGAGTATCGAAGCGATCCTAAGACAAAAAGACTCTCAAGATATACTACAAGTATTTGGACAAATACAAACTACCATACGAAGTGTTCAGCTTGCCCTGAGATATACACAACTTGAACTCGATACAGAAGGAAATAAAACAAAATATGATGGACATGACACCCCTCAATTAGATGATGAAACAACTGAAAAATTAGAAATTCTCTGAGACATACTCACTCAGATAATCAGTGTATTAGATAAGAGAACCCGTCCATAATTTGCTATATTAGAACGAATTAAGATTGCAAATATAAGAGAATTATATATAAATAGAACATTAATAATATTTAAGTCAACGTGAGCAATCTAATTATATACAGCTTAGAATTATTGGTTCCGAACTTTTCTCACACAAACAAATAAGAATTTTGAACTCAAATAAAAAACTTGCAATATTTGCAAGCTCGGATATATAAATAAAAATAATTTTCAATTTATGAGACTCGACATTACAAAAGAACCAATAATGAGACTCGACATATCAGAAGCATTAATAAGAGAAAAAATACCTGGATTACGAAATGAATTAAGTGATGATCAAATCTTAGATCTAACCCAAGTTCTAAAGAATAATATCAGGATGAGGGATGGTGTATTAATAATACAGGAAATTTTACCAGCACATATAGCTGTTGTATTAACCTCTTCTTGGCAAGATGTCTTTAAAACTCGCGAAGAAGATAAAAAATAAAAACCTCAAATGAGGTTTTTATTTTATAGAATATATTATTTCATACATGCCTTGCAACTTGATTGAAATAACATGGCAATAGCAGACAACCCGACAAGAAGATATACGGCTTGCTCAACCATTGGCCAACTTCAAAGGAGTAGATTGACAACATTGAGATTCATATCGACATACCCACTAAGCGCTACCAATCCCCAATTGAGCGCACCCACCAACACCAGGATATAGGCGACACCATGAACCGAACAGCACTTATGAAGAGCATTCATCATAGAAAGATAGTTAGAGTATAAAGTACTTTTATTGTATATGAATGCAATATTTTTGCAATAGCAATAATATATAATACTTGCACGGGTATCTATATATAATAAATAATTTGAATAATTTATGAAAAAAGTATACTATATTTTTATTAAAAGTTATGGAGGGAGAAAAAATAATACAAGAACTTATGATTGTGAGGACGACACAATCAGTGGCAGCTAATCTAGTTATCACTGATATTTGTCACTCTATAGCTACAATATCTCAAAATCCTGAAATACTATATACTCCTGATTATTTGGAAAAATTAACCAATACTGAGCTTGAAAAATTACGTCAAGGTTTCCAAAAACAATTACAAGAAATCCATACAACATTACATATGTGTTTAGTTTCTCACAGAAATAATAAAGATAAAAGTACATTCGAATCGGTGATTAATAATCTTTTTATTATTGAGGAAGCAATGAGAATTTATACTGAATCCGTAAAGATAAAAACAATATGTAAATATATTCTAATTATCTTGATTAATCGAAATAGCTTCCCAACAGTATAATAAATCTAAGTATTGACATATTATATATAATATATATTATACTTTTTCAATAAATCTATATTTATGAATAAACAAAATTCAGATATAGGAACATCATCTCATACTATGGCTGCAAGTATCATTTCCAAAATCCTTACTGGAACTGAATCATAAGTGGAGAAGGTGAATAAATATATCAATATACATATAATGTATAATTCTATTACAACAATTATATGGTAAGTAAACATTTAGAAAGACTAATATCCACTGATTCTGAATTAGCAAAAACTCTTTCTAATAAGATTAAATTAGGAAAACCAAAAAATTTACGAAAAATTAAGAGTGAATCTGATATTAGAACTATTTGTAACGAGGTACTTGGTGCAGTTGAGCGACTATTGCTAGTACATGCCGATGAAGATGAATTAATGACTAGAAAAATTAAGAAACAAAAATGAAAACCAGTTTCATATACACCAGTAGTGCACACAGAAGATGATGGATGGAAGGAGTCAGCAGATCTTAGAAAAGATTGGGATAGTGAAAGGTGGATCCAAAGCCCCCTTGATGGGTGGATATATTATGATTCCGATGGCTCTATACTTGGTTTTATATATAAAACAGGGGAATCAGATAATTGAGAATATTCATCATTTTTAAGAAAAGAAATAGCCGATAATCCTATTGGGGCAATGATTCTTCTAAGGGTCATGAAAGAACGACTCAAGAAAGTGATTCAACAAAAATAAAAATACCCAATCATATGGGTATTTTTATTTGGTTATTTATCTTTTTTCATATACTGAAAATATGCTACACCTTCATCATAAAAAACTTATCAACATTGCTGTTGTATTTATGTTTTCTTGGCTTCTCTGAACATTTTTTATCCACCGATTCGAGGCTGGATATCCAATTGGAGAGAGCTATTTTAATGCATTTTATTTTACAGTGATCACTACAGCAACTATCTGATTTGGTGACCTCGTGCCCATGACTATAGCTGGGAAAATACTCACTATGGGTTATGCAATATTCTATGTGCCACTTTTTCTCTATGCGATGAATATTGTATTTCAATCCAATTTTCAACGCATGCGAATTCAAGATGAACTACTCGAACAAGAGATGCGACATGTTGAAGCTGATGTCAATGCTATCCTTAATAACTCAGATTGACGCAAGAAAAAACACACTTCAAAGAATAATTAAAAAATATGTACTCTCCAAAGGAAATATACCACTTCATGAATTCTTCAGAACTTGAATCGATTATCAATGAATCCTTTCATAAAAGACACATGGAAGATGATAATAAAAAAAGTCCATTCGATAATCCGGAGTCAATCATTTTCCTAGAATGGCTAATTGATCATAACTATATCATTGCACTCTATCGTTTTGATCACTGAAAAGATAATGAAACCTATCTTATTAGTACACTTGGGCATGCTTTTTTAAAAGGATATAAATCATCAAAGCAATTCAAAATACGAGCGCATTTCCAATTTTATAAAACATTATATTGGATATTATTTGCATCTACAATAGGATCATTGATAGGGAATTATATTACTTTTCTTTTTATATAAAAAAAGTATGAAAATCTCTTGCTTTTTATGAAAGAAATATACAATATCTTGTACCCAAGATAACTAACAATATACTATATGTCGGATATTCAAGCATCAATTATACAAAAAAATCCCATCTTTAACCCACAGGGAAACGATAACATCGATAAGCGAACTATTATCAAGGGAAATACCACAGGTCTTTTTAACTTGAATAGCGTCAAGTATCCATGGGCGAAGTCACTCTATCAAGTTATGGTAGGTAACTTTTGGCTTCCTGAAAAAGTATCAGGACTCAAAGATGATCAACGTGATTTTATGAATGTACTCACAGCTGATGAACAACGAGCCTATAAGGGAATTCTTTCATTTTTGATTTTTTTGGATTCAATTCAAACCGTAAATCTTCCGAATTTTTCGGATTATATCACAAGTCCTGAAGTGAATCTTATACTCTCTATTCAGGCATATCAGGAAGCAATTCATTCACAATCATATGCAACAATTCTAGAATCAGTAGTATCACCAGAAGATCGCGATGAAATCTATTATTTCTGGCGAACTGATTCTATTCTCCTTGAACGAAACAAATATATTGGACAGATTTATCAAAACTTTGTAGATACTCCCAATGATGCCAATTTTTTCCGTGGAGTAGTTGCTAACTTCCTTCTAGAATCACTCTACTTCTACAATGGATTTGCATTCTTCGATACACTCGTGGATCATATGAAAATGCCAGCAACAGGTCGTATGATCGCCTACATTCGTCGTGATGAACTCACTCATGTGACTATATTTGCCAATATCATCAAAGAAATCAAACGCGAATTTCCTGATGTATTCAATGAAAATGTAATCATTGAGATGACCAAGGTGGCTGTAGACCAAGAAATTGTCTGGTCTAAGCATATTCTTGGCAACAAAATTCCTGGAATCAATGCAGAAACAACAGAAGGATATACTCGTTGGCTTGCCAACCAACGCCTCTCTATGCTTGGAATGGCTCCAATATTTCCTGATGCCATATCTAATCCATACAAACACCTTGATCGTCTCCAAGATCCAAACGCTGATAAAGGAAACTTCTTTGAAACTACAGTTATCAACTACACTCAGAGTTCTAATATGGCAGGAAGTTGGGATTTTTAATAGAAAATATGTTAATTTCAAAACGACTCATCACACGGTCACTATTCATATCGTGTAGATAAACATAACGAGTTGTTTTGATATATTCAGACACTCGTATTTCGGATGTCTTTTTATTATATTAATTAAACAATTATGCCAAGAATAACTGTTGCTGTATTTCCTGATAATACGCGAACCTTTTCTATAAAACCGTATGAGCGGATAGAATGAGCAAATATATTGTATTATCCAGAGGTATCTGAAACTACTTTGAGGCAAATTCTTATGGCAAGTCCAAAAGATGTAAATACTATTTTATCCAGTACTGCAAATATTTAAAATAAATCCTCCAAAATTGGAGGATTTATTATTATATTATACATCAAGATTAGCAACTGTCTTCGCGCGTGACTGGATAAAGTGTTTACGAGGTGGTACATCTTCACCCATAAGAATTCGAAATACTTCATCTGCTCGCTCTGCATCTTCAACGGTTACACGGAACATCTTGCGTTGTACTGGATCCATGGTTGTTTCCCAGAGTTGTTCTGGATTCATTTCCCCGAGACCCTTATAGCGTTGCACACCTTCAGTTGTAATTCCTTCTTCAGCAATTGTTTTTACCTTTTGTTCTTCGTTGTATACATACCAAACTTGTTTACCTTTTGAGAGCTTATAGAGTGGAGGATTCGCGATAAATATATGTCCATTATCTACAAGGGGACGGAAATAACGGAAGAAGAAAGTAAGAAGGAGAGTACGAATATGTGCTCCATCCACGTCCGCATCTGTCATGATAACGATACGATGGTAACGAAGACGAGAGTAGTCGAATGATTCGCCAATTGAAGTACCAAGTCCAATAATAAGATTCTTGATTTCAGTATTACCAAATATCTTATCCAGACGAGCCTGCTCCGTATTGAGGATCTTACCACGAAGTGGGAGAATTGCTTGAAATACTCGATCACGACCTTGCTTAGCTGATCCACCCGCCGAGTCACCCTCTACGATATAAAGCTCACACTTTGATGCATCCTTAGAACTACAATCAGCCAGTTTTCCAGGAAGACCAGTTCCTTCAAGTGCACCCTTACGGATAATAGTATCACGAGCAGAGCGAGCTGCAGCACGAGCACGAGCGGCGAGTAGACATTTTTCAATGATCTGTTTAGCAGCTTTAGGATTTTCAGCAAGAAAATCATAGAAAGCTTCACCCATAGCACGATCCGCAATTCATTTTACTTCTGCATTTCAGAGTTTTCATTTTGTTTGACCTTCGAATTGTGGCTCAGGAACCTTCACTGAGATAATTACAGTAAGTCCTTCTACTACATCTTCATTAGTAAGATTGGTATCTTTTTCTTTGAGAATATCTTGTTCACGAGCGTACTTGTTAATAGTACGTGTTAGAGCCATCTTGAAACCAACTACGTGAGTTCCTCATTCTGGAGTGATAACATTATTCACGAATGAAATAGTTTTCTCGTTGTAATCGTCTTTTTTATATTGGAGAGCGATCTCAACTTGTACATGATCAACTTGTTTGTCAGTATAGAATACTTCATCAGTCACAGGATCAGTAGATCGATTGAGATAATGTACATATGATTCAATACCACCTTCGAAGAAGAATCGGTAAGCTGTATCTTCAAATTCATTGAAGAGAGTAATAGTAATACCCTTGGTAAGATATGCTTGTTGACGAAGACGAATACGAATAGTGTCATAATCAAATACTGTTGTCGTGAACATCGTAGCATCAGGCCAAAACCTGACAATCGTACCATGTTTTTTTGTTTTTTCACCAGTAGGAGCAACCGCTCCATCTGGTACACCAATCTTATATGATTGAGTATACACTTGTCCATCCTTGTGGACCCATACTTGCATCTGAGTTGAGAGAGCATTCACCACTGAAGCACCAACACCATGGAGACCTCCAGATACCTTATATCCTGATTCATCACCACCAAATTTACCACCAGCATGAAGAACCGTCATAACGGTTTCAAGTGCTGATTTTCCAGTTTTTGGATGGAGATCTACTGGAATACCACGACCATTATCTTCAACTGATACTGACCCGTCAGTATGCATCGTTACAGAGATATGACTCGCATGACCTGCCATAGCCTCATCAATCGAGTTATCCACAATTTCCCACACCAAGTGATGAAGACCACGTTCATCAGTGGAACCGATATACATACCAGGACGTTTTCTCACTGGTTCAAGTCATTCTAGAACTTGAATATTGGAACTATCATAAGAAGTTGCAGACATAGTACAAAATAGGTTATTTCGGCGATATATTATAAGAAAAGCCCTAAAAGTAAAGCTTTTTCTCAGTATTTTATCTATCAAAATTGACATAGATAAAAATAATTGTAAATTACATTTAATATAAAAAATATGACTTCTCAAACACAACATACAATTATGGATATGGATATTGCCATGGCAAACGATCTCATAGATAGCCATACTTCAACTACGCACATCATGGATCCCGCTATGACGATGCATTTGCTCGGACTACTAACATGGGATAAGCCCAGACTTAGAAGACTCGTTGAAATCATAAAAAATACAATTTTATATTGTGATATAATATTACTTCCTGATGAAGAAAATCATTTTTCGCTAGAACTTCGAACGCTCGCTAAAAGTGTTGTAGGCAAACAAAGAGAGATTCTCGCATGACTCACTAAAGATCTAAGTTAATAATAAAACTCCTCAAATGAGGAGTTTTATTAAAGCTTCATGGCATGTATGAGTGCGTCAGCATTTGATATAGTATTATTGGAATCTTCTTCCATAACACTCTGTAAGAATTTTCTAATTTCCATAGGATTAACTTCGCTCGAAAGAGGAATATCTATGAGAGCAGCTATTTTTTTGGTTGGATAAAGTCGTATAAAAGATGGCACATTCCCAATGGAAATCATAGAAAAACGAGAGTAGTTAATGTAATCATAGTATGACCCACCTACATGAATTCCTTGTTCACTGATATTTACTTCTGTAGTTGGCGCAGAATTATTTTCCATAAGGAGATATACTCCAGTAAACAAAAAAGCTACTACAGACATCAGATAGAGTTGTTGTACAATCCCATAGACAACGAGCATTAATACTATAACAATCGCAATAACATACCAAGAAGGAGAATGTTCTTTATGTGTGGAAAATGACCAAGAAAACATAATATTTTATATAAAGAATTAACTCACCTCTATAAACAGCTGAACTACTCGAGTAACAAGAAACCAAGCAGATATGGCAATCACAAAACCGATTACCGCTCCAATCATTCATTTCTTGGCTGTTTCTACTCATGAACTATCACCCGTAATACCGGAACTCAATTGCATCTTAACTGCATGATATATAAGAGAAAAAATTGCAACCGTACCAGCAATACCAAGAAGAAATCCTATAATATTGAGAATCACTTCAACTATAGTTTGCATATTTACATCTCATTTTCGAAGTTTACCAGATTCTACTCAGAGTAAATTATCAGTACTACACTCAGGAAGATTTGGAGTTTTTTTACAATCTACAGCAGGAGCGGACAGTGCTCCTGGAACAGTAGCAGTTGCATCAAGTGGCGCTCAATCAACTTTTTGAATCGCTGTTCCTTGATCTGCATTAAGTGTCTTAATGTTAGAATCAGATTTACTAGCAGCATCCATTGCTGCAGCACATTGAATTCAACATTGATTACCATTTTGAGCAACTATTGCATCTGCTTGAGCCTTATTGGCTGGGTTTGTTGCAAAATCTTTCGCAGCCTGAGACAGTGCCTCATTATTCTTTAGATCATTATTAAAGTATAATGGGCTATCTTTGTTTGTAGTATTACTCTTGGTTGGAGTAGATGCAGAAAATCATTCTATTGAAGGAGATATAAGAAGTATCAATCCAATTGTTATGAGATTTTGTATGTATTTTTTCATAAGGAACATTTATGGAAATATACAAAAATTATATCAAATAGTCTTGAAAAACACAAACTTTTCGAGTTCTTTTGCATTACATGAATTTTTGGCTATATTGTAGCTATGTTATACATCACTTTTTAATACATTTTTAGACAATGAAAACGCCTCTTAATTGGATATCACTCTATACTCCACTACAATCACTCATAACTAGTCAATCTATAACTCATCTTGCACATGAATATTCTATTCATACTGCTGAAATTGATGGAATCGAGGAACACAATCTAGATAAGGTAGTGATCGGAAAAGTACTCAAATGTGAAAAACATCCAGAAAGTAAAAAGCTCTCTATCGTAGAAGTACAAGTTGGAAAAGATGAGGTTACTACGATTCTTACTGGAGCACCCAATATTTCCGAAGCTACTTATGTACCAGTAGCTCTTGTCGGGGCTGTACTTGGTGGGGATTTTGTAATTGGGGATCGTATGATGGCTGGCATGATGAGTCGTGGTATGATCTGTGGTGCTGATGAGATCGGTCTCGCACTTGAATCAGACGGATGAATTATGATTCTTGAAAATACTTGGAGTCGAGATCTTCTTGAATCAAAAATTGGAGATTCTATCTTTGATCTTACAGTAGCATTTCCAGGAATTAATGGAAAAACATACGAATATACCCTCAGAGACACAACGTTTGAGATTGATAACAAATTTATCACCAATCGTCCTGATCTATTCGGAGTATATGGAAATGCTCGTGAATGGCATGCAGTATTTGATCTTCCATTTGAAGAATATAATAGCAAATCTATAGATAAAAATATAGCAAAACTTCCTATAAATATTGAGACAAATCGTTGCCTTGCCTACAATGCAATCAAGATGGAAAATATAGGGGTAGGGAAATCTCCATTTGGAGTATCTCTGATGATGGAACGCGCTGGACTTGCTCCAAAAATGGATCTTGTTGATATAACAAATCTCATTCTTACAGAATTCGGTCAACCGATGCACGTTTTTGATGCAGATAAACTCACTGGAGATATTACAGTTCGTCTCGCAAAAGCATGAGAAAAACTACTTGCTCTTAATGGAATTGAATATAATTTAACTGAGGAAGATATGATTATCGCAGATGCAAATGGAGCAATTGCACTTGCTGGAGTAATTGGTGGAATGGATTCTGCTGTATCTGAAACAACAACCAATGTTATCTGGGAATCTGCCACTTTTGATGCTGTTTCAGTTCGATTATCTGCTCAACGACATGGAGTAAGAACCGATGCATCAACTCGATATGAAAAATCACTTGATCCACTTCTCGCAGAATTTGCCACTTCAAGAATTAGCGATTATCTAGAATTTCTTGGTAAGAATATACAAATCACAGCCATCTGAAAGTACCTCGATAAGAAACAGGTAAACTCTCCCATTATTGATGTGAGTTATGATTTTATCAATACAAAAGCTGGCATAAAAATACCAAAAAATACTGTTCATGCAATACTCGTAAGACTCTGATTTGTATTAACATATTCAGATGAAGGCATGATAATTACAGTTCCGTCACACCGTGCAAGTAAAGATGTATCGATCAAGGAAGATATTGCAGAAGAAGTAATTCGTATATTCGGATATGATAATATTCCGATGTTATCGCCAGGTGCAGGAACTTGAATTAATAAGAGAAATACTAGTAAACTCCTCAAAGATGAGTCTCTATCATTTTGGAAACACCAAAATTGGAATGAAGTATATAACTATTCATTTACCAACGAATCTCTTGATAAAGATATTGGATATCAGAATATGGATGATGCCGTAGGTATACAAAATGCTTTCAACGTAGAGTATACTCATATGCGTAGGTCCCTCGCAGTACGACTTTTTGAAAATATAAAAACTAACAAAAACATAGAATCATCACTCCGATTCTTTGAACTTGGTCGTGTATATAGTAAAGATGGAGTATATTCAGCATCAACAGCAAATTTACTCAAAAATTCCAAAGAAACACCTTATGGAGAACTCCCAATGATTGCCTGAGTAAGTACAACTGATACCATTGAATCCATGAGAAAATCCATAGAACTCTATTTGAGAGAAATGCTTGGTTATGTACCTCCGCTTCATCAAGATAGAGATTCTACACTATCATTTTTACATCCAGGTGCATCTGGACAATATCGAGAAGGTGAGACGGTTTTTGTTACATTCGGTCGTATTCATCCTGAAACAGCTGAAGGATTTGATATTTCTACAAATACTCTTTATTGGGAAGGAAATATCTCAGCAATTCTTGCTCGTAAATGTGAAAAAGATATCCGTGTACAACCGATTTCCAAATTTCAATCTATTCCTAGAGAACTCAATTTTGTAATGGATGAAATAGTTCATACTGGTCCAATTGCACTTGATATAGAATCATTTCATCCTTGGATTGCAAACGTATCAGTCGAATCAATCTATCGAGATAGTACAAAACTCTGAGAGAATAAAAAGAGTGTAAATTTTATTTTTACACTTCAGAGTCACGAACATACCATATCAGATGAAGAAGCGCTCACAATTCAAAACAATCTAATCGAAACTATGAAACTTAAGGGTTATCATATTCGTAGCATCTAAACAATTATGACTATATCACCAACAATTACATCTCTCGATTATACCACCAGCGACATACTCGCGAATGAGATTATCAATGGGATGACTGAATATTTTGGTGAAGAAAAACGAGAAGAAATCCAAAGTATTATATGGCAGACGTATATATTTGCTCGTGAGGCTCACGATACACAAATTAGAAAAAGTGGAGAACCATATATCACCCACCCCCTGGAGGCTGCCAAACTCCTCCTCAGACTTCGTCCAGATATTGTAACGGTGCAATCTTGTATTCTTCATGATGTTATCGAGGATACTCCAAAGTCTCAGGCCGATATAGAGAAGCTTTTTGGAAAAAGTGTAGCAGAAATATGCCAATGACTTTCCAAACTCTCAAATATCAAATACCGTGGAGAAGAGAGAACCATAGAAAGTCTTCGTAAAATGCTCATCGCCATGGTGAGTGATCTACGTGTTATTATCGTGAAACTCGCGGACCGACTCCATAATATGCAAACTCTGGATCATCATCCAGATCCAGCAAAACGAGAACGTATCGCACTTGAAACACTCAATATCTATGCTCCGATTGCCGATAGACTCGGTATCTTTGAATTCAAAGAAGCTCTTGAAACAGAGTGTTTCAGGATACTCTATCCGAGTGAATATCTTCGTATTACCCAGGAACTCGCGAGTCTCAAAGAAGAACAAGACTTTTTTATCAATAAGGCCCGAGAACTGATTAGATGAGTTATCAATGCTGAGGTACCTATTTTGGATATATCATATCGTATCAAGGCACCATTTAGTATTCAACGAAAACTCTCTCGAAAAGAATATTCTTATACGCATACTCGCGATCTCTATGATCTCTTTGCGATTCGCATAATCACGGATGATATTCGTCATTGTTATGAGATTCTCTGAGTTCTCCATAATGTATTTGTTCCGATGCCAAATCGGTTCAAGGACTATATTGCTCTACCAAAAGAAAATGGCTACCAATCACTCCATACCACCGTTGTGGGACTTTTTCCTGATCTTCGTTCACAACCAACCGAGATACAGATTCGTACCAAAGAAATGCATATTCAAGCGGAAGTAGGTATTGCGGCTCATTTTGAGTATAGTGAAACTGGAAAGAGTCAAAAATCAAAAGATAGTTACTGGGTACAGACTATCAAGGATATTATTGATACGGAACAGGGTGGAGGAGAATTCATGCATGAAATGAAAATGAATGTATTTTCAGACCAAATCTTTGTATTCACGCCTCGTGGAGATATTATAACTCTACCAAAATGATCCACTCCAATTGATTTTGCTTATTCGATCCACTCTAACATTGGAAACACAGCAAGTATAGCAAAAGTTAATGGACATGTTGTTCCGCTTGATTACAAGCTCCATAATGGGGAAAGTATAGAGATTATTACAGACAAGAATCGTAAACCAAAACCAATTTGGCTTTCTTTTGTTGCGACAGCCAAGGCTCGTGAATATATCAGGCAATTTATCAATCGTGAGGAACGCTCATTTTTTATAGAAAAAGGTCGCACTATTCTCAATGCATATCTCATCAAAAACTATGCACATGGACTTGATAAAGAGCTCTCGATACTCAGAAATGTGGATGGACACAATCTCGATATGAAGGAACGTGATGATATCCTTGTGCAACTCGGTAATCTCTCACGTAAGCCAACAAGTATACTCAGAGTTATCCATGACGAGATTATTCATACTGAACTCGGAGAAAAAATCTGAGATGAAAAAGTAGATACTGAAAAGAAAAAAATTCGTGAAGACAAAGAGGATTCTAATGGAGTTCACGTGATTATTGGTAAGGCGAGAAATATACCATACAAACTCGCAAAATGTTGTGAACCAACCAGTAAAAATAGGAAAATTGTATGAGCTATCTGACAATGAGTTATTACCATTCACCGATTTGATTGTGAAAATATCAAAAAAGTGGAACTCGAAAGACGTATGCTCGCAAAATGGAGTGATGATACAGAAAATACGGGAATAGTATTTGAAATTGAATGTACACTTCGTGATAAACGAGGACTCCTTATGGAACTCACAACACTATTATTTCAGATGGGAATATCCATCAAATCAGTTGTTACTACAGATCTAGAAAATTGACAAGTACGTGACATTTTTGTACTTGAATATAATGAAGATGATTATTATATATATGATCGTCTTGAAGCAAGACTTCGTTTTGAAGTCAAAGAACTCATCGATATCAAGCTTAATTCTATGAATTAAGGTTTTTGAACGGCCGTTGGAACAGTGTTAAAATCATCAAAAGCACCAAATGGATATGCAGCCCCAATTCCTATAAGTATCATTCCCATAAGAACAATAGCATTCATAGTATTCCCAAGATAGAGACTTGCCCAATTCCATTCACCAGTAATATCATAGATTTTGAACCTGTAATATATAATCGCAGTTCCAAATGCTATAAGAATCAATCCAATCAATAATTTCATATAAAAAAATAATTAATAATACAATTTCGAAATTTGTATTTTCAAAACAAATATGAGACAATAATAAGGCTTTATCTCAATTTTGCAATATAAGCTATGGAACAGATCCCAATCGATTTTGAACAACCAAATTGAAGCATAACAACACCAGTGGTCCAAGTAAACCACAAGGTACAAACTATAGTTGAAAAAGTAACTACAAATAAGGCATTTACTTATGATGAGGGTTTTGTTGTATGAAAGAATAAATATCATTTTAGAATGTCATCAAGATTCAAAAATGGAACTTATAAATTGGATAAAAAAACTAACAAAGTGAGATATTTATACTTCGTAATAAAAGATAGAGATTTCGAGTACCAATTCGATGTATGGATCGCAGATTATTCAATTATTAATTGAAGTATAGAGGCAAAGAGATACCATGACGAAACACTCTGAGATCAAGTTGGAAATATCCATTTTTCAGCTATCAAAAAACTCGATTCTCGCAATGGATGAGCCAAATTTGTCAATCAATATGGAGAAAATATCCAATCTTTTGATTATTTCAACTACCTATTTCAGCAACCATGACCAAGTCGTTCACTACTTCCAATAAGTCGTTCACTACTTCCAATAATTCGAAATGTTATCCTGAATATACGTGAGAAGCATATGTACAATGAGGGAAAATAAATTTGCAAAAAAAAAAT
>JAIESH010000001.1 GCA_019746175.1 Candidatus Altimarinota bacterium | reverse complement strand
TTTTTCAGATTTTGTAGCTCGAGTGGGTATTACGAGTACATTATTTTTTTCTGCAATAATTATCTGTACTGTTGCACTCATGTTAGAATAGATTTCTTTATCTATGGCTGGCATGAGAATCTTCGCGGTATAAGATACTACATTAGACGCTTCTATTGGGGTTGGACTTACAGCAGAAACTGTTCCTGTAAAAGTAGAATCCGCATAAGCATCAAGAGATATTTTCGCACTCATTCATTCTCGAATTTTTACGATATCAACTTGATCCAGTGAAACTTGTATCTCATATCCACCACTATTAGTAATTGATATATTTTCAGCTTGAGTTGAACTCGAAGTTGTGACTGTATCTCATACTACCCAAGGTATATTTCGTATTACTCCATCAAAGGTTGCATATATCTGATAATCACGAAGTGTGAGTTCTGATTTTTGAACTGATATCTGGGATGATTGTATGCTATTTTTAGCACTGACAATATCAGTATTTGAACTATTCATCATATCTTTGTATGATGCTTCGTTGAGTTTTATTGCATTTTTTTGAGCTTCAATATTCTGTCTGCTTGAGAGTAGATTGGATTCGTTTGTTTTCTTGAGTTCTTCAAGTGTAGATTTTGCTTTTATAAGATCATTTTGTGCTGTATTTAGAGCAATTTTTTTGACAGATACTGAATTATTATTCGCAAGTGTCTGTATGCTATCATTTCCATAGTTTTTGAGTGTTGCAAGAGTGGAATTGATACTAGAATATTTTGATGAAACTGAAGAATTTAAACTTTCAATCTCACTGATTTTTCTATCCAAATAATCTGTTGGAAGTTCAATTCCAGTTTTTGAAGCTCTCAGTACTGAAACAGAGAGTGCAGTGAGAGATGAGAGATCCCCTATACTTGCACGCATTTGTGTTAGACCTACTAGTATAGTTGTGAGTGAATTACTGTTTGCACGAACTTCTGTAATAGAAGTTTGAATAGTATCATTTTGTTCTTTTAATTTGATATATAACTTCTCCATTTGGAGTTTGAGAGCTGGATTGTTTTCTCCAATTGCCCCATAGGTAGACGTTGCTTGGCTTTCTAGTAGTAGAGTATCACTGAGCGTCTTCAATGAAGGCGTGATAAGTTGATAAGATGACTCAATAAGTGAATATGCATTGGCTACATCCCGTTCTATATTGTTCGTTGTTGTAGTTGTGTTGATATTTTCTTCTGTGTACTTGAGATCATTTTGTGCTAGTGCGAGCTTATCTTCGAGGGACTTGATATTTGCTTCACTCGTTGATATAGTATTTTTCTGTTGTTCTACGAGAGCCTCATATTGTTTTTCGAGAAGTATCAGTTTAGACTGAGATTCGCTGAGTGTGTTTTGGGCTTTGATTTTATTGATTTCAGAAGTTCATTCGAGAACTTTATTCAGATTATTCTGAGCATTCGAGAGATTGATTTTTGAGCTTGCTAGGTCGAGTTTGACACTTTTTGCATCGAGTTCAGCAATGAGATCTCAGGCCCTTACAGTGTCTCATACTTTTTTGTAGATGGCAGTAATAGTACCTTGTTTGGTAAATGTAAGATTGGATTCTTGTACAGGATATACTTTTCCTGTGACTTTTACTACACTTCGAATAGATCCTGTGGCAACAGTGATACTTCTGCTTATTCCAGTAGTTGTCGCGGTTGGATATATTTTTTTATAGCCAAAATAACCCCCAGTACCAACTACTAAGACAATAAGAATATAGGTAACAATCTTTTTCATAGACTTGCGTTGCACAAAAAATAAAAACTTGAATGCGAGTATTGTATATTCTTACTTTAAGACAACTTAAAGAACTACATTTCACTTGGCATCTTAATGCCAAGAAGATCGAATCAGAGTGTCAATTTATCTCCTACAAGAGCACATAGTGTGAGTCTAAGATTCTTGAGATTTGTATTTGACTCTTCGAGGATCTTCGGAGTATGTACATAAAAACTGTTAAAACATACTGCTAAATCATAACAATAGAGCGCAAGTGTATGTGGTTTATATTTTTTCGCAGTATCAAGAATCTTCTCATCCATCATCGCAAGAGTACGGATAAGTGCTGTATCATGTTCTGATAAATCAATATTTGAGATATCAAATTTGGTAATATTATTCACGGAATTTGCGACTTTCTTGGCACGAACACAAGCATATTGGATATATGGGCCACTATTTCCTTCAAAAGAAAGGGCCTTGTCCCAATCGAATGTAACATCTTTTTCACGATCTTGTGAAAGGTATGAATATTTGATAGCACCAACTGTGATCGCTGTAATATCTTCTTCTCGGAGAGCATTTTCTCCAGTTCTTCACTTCTCAGCAAGTACATTTGCTGTTCGCTCTTTACCTTCAGTGATTAGATCTTCAAGGAAAATCACTGTACCATGACGAGTCGACATGGCTCATTCCTTGAGTTTGATGAATCCGTTGAACGCATGAAATAATTCTACATTGGCAAGTTGTTCTGGCCAAGCCATCTTCGCAATAGTGAAGGTCTGCTTGAGATGAAGTTGTTGACGTACATCTACAGAATAGATAATCTTACTTGGATTCCATCCATTATTGAGACGATATTTGATAGCAGCAAGATCCGAGGTAAGATAGAGTCATGTTCCATCTTTTTTCTGAAGGATACAAGATGGGATCTTGGATTCCTCAGGAAATACCACACCAACACTTCCGTCTTCGTTTTGAGTAGCAACTCACTTCGAGATGAGTTCCGCAACAATATCCTTCATACTCCACTTAAGATCTGGATAATCTTCATTGTTTGGACGGGGAAGTGAGAGTCCTTCATAAAAGCTCTCACCAATATTATAAGTAGCAAAAACATTGAGAAGAGAGAGTTTTTTCTCAACTTCAGATATTGATATAGAGGTAAATTCTTTCCAGAGTTCTATATTTTCTTCATGATGTCTAAATTCTTCAGGATTTGATAGATTAATTCCAACTCAAGAGAGGTATTGGAATTCAAGACGAGCTTCCATTTCTCTCTTCTCCAAGTCCCCATCATTACTTTCAACTATAATAAATTGTTGGTAAAGACGAAGGAGTAAGTCTACTCATTCAGCTTTTATTAGTTTATTGAGTAAAATGTTTCGGTCACTTCTCGGAGAATCTAAAAATTGATATTTATCAGCCCATTTAGCTGTAATTATTTTAGATAGATCAAGATATTTCCATCCCCAAATCAACTTCCCAAATATCCCTCCCCAATCACCAAAATGAGAATCCCCAATCACGCGATATCCTAGATGTGAATAGATATTACAGATAGATTGTCCAACCGATGGAGTACAAATATGTCCAATATGAAGTGGTTTGCCAGCATTCGCACCAATATAATCCACTACAATTGTCTCTCCGGATCCTGGTTTTACCATCTCAGGATTGGTTACATTAGTTATGATATTTGACCATATTGAACTCGTACATGTGATATTCACATATCCACCAATCGTATTTACTGACTTGAAATTCGTAGTATCTCATCTGAGCACACTCGCTACTTCTTCCGCTATAATAGCTGGATTTTTTCCAGTTGGTTTCGCAAGTGTAAAAACTCCAAAACAATATTCTCCGTGTTCTACTTTTGGCGGAGCAGATAGAGTTGGAATGAATCCAATGTCTCCATAGAGTGAATTAATATGAGATGTGATGATGTTGATGAGTTGTTGCATGTGCTCTAGTATAGGGAAAAGCCTGAAAAAATCGAGTTAAAATTATGATCACCAGTGGAGCCACAATTTGCTTCATTCTGGAGATTCTTTGAGTCTCTTCGGAAATAGATCTGAATCCGTCCAACTACGATTTCATAGCATAGCTGAGAGTATGCTATTTCTCGTTACAGCAATGATTCATCGGTGCTTCTGATTGGCAAAATTCTCTGCATATCCAATAAGCTCTGATCATACTCATTTTTCAGAACTTACGAGAGAACCAAGTTCATACATGCTATGATTCTTAAATATTCTACAGCAGCCCACTATAGTATCTTCTATAATTGCTACATAAAATTGATTGATATGACCATTAATAAAACATTTTGGAAGTGGCTTTAAGCTTTGTCATGCTATTTCTCTTAATCGTAATATATCAGTGATATCACTATGTCTGGCTTGGATTATTTGCGTACTTATAGATGGTTTTGTATCAATAGTGGCAATACTTGCTAGATTATATCTGCCGTCGGGAGGTTCAGTATACATTCTGTTAAAAGAGGTAAAAGATATAAAAAAACAGCCCCTTTTGAGGACTGTTTTCGAATGTTATGAAGCGAATTCATATTGCTTTCGAAAAGACCCTCTGTTTAGAGAGTGTCTATTCCGTCTTAATATGTTATTATTGTGGCTATTCATATATTGAAATGTATATAAAAGATAGCATATTGCAAATTAAAAATAATTTTTATTTGGAGTTTTACAATTATGTGATAGTATGAATAAAATATAATTCATTTTATGAATCTTACAGAGGTTGACAATTGTCCTCATCAGAGACACATGAGACGTGCTCCAGGGTATGATCGTCGTGGTCCAAATAGAATCTTAAAAGATCTATTTGTGCGATATAAAACAAATGCATGAGAAGGTCTTGCTCACCGTACTGAGACTGTTATTGACTCAAAAGGGAATCAGATATGAGCTGAATTACTTATTATGCATAAATCCTTAAGTGTAGATACGGTACTCGGATGAATGATTGAAAAAGGTACTACTTTTAATCTATTTGCTCTTGGGGTTATGCGAGCATTTGATGCTACAAAAAGATGATGACTTTGATATAGATCTGTAAATGCCTATGTTGCTGATATAATAGATCCTGATTTTAGATATTTGATTGCCAAATTAGTAACATTTTATACAAAGCAAGAACGATCAAATGTTGTGATAGAACTTCTAGAATATGAACATGGTAATCTTAATGGAGAATTTATCAAAAATGTAAAATGGTTACGTGAACTATGATTTCAGGTCAAAATTGATGATTGTGATATTCTCTGAATTGATAAAAATGGTGTCAGTATGAAAATACTTGAGGCTGTGTGATCTGAATATGATGGTCTAAAAATAGACCATAGAACATCCAATGAAATTACTCAATGAGGACTATCTATTGCTTTCAAGAATCGACTTTGAGAGAGAGTCAAATCACTGCTTTCCGGTAAGCAAAGTATCACTGCCGAATGAATCCAGTCTAGCACAGACATCTGAGAGTTGTGGCGAACACTTTGAGTTACCAAGTTCCAACTCGCTCCAGCACAATATAGAAAAAGAAGAGAAAAATAAAAAATCCCTCATAATCTTAAGTAAGTAATATATATTGACAATATTTAAATATATATTAATATAATAATATGTATCTGAGATTTTTCAGGCAATCACTCTGTTCAGAAATTGTATTTCTGTGACAGAATTCATTGAAATTCATGGGTGATCACCCGAAGGAACAATCATGAGCATGACCATTAGTCTAGGTATTGTGGCACAATGCTTTACTTCTATTGCAGGTATCACATACCTTGTAAGAACAATTCAGGGAATCAATAAGCCAAACGTGGTGAGTTGGTTGATCTGGGCAGGAATAGGATGGGCATTTTTGCTTGTAACGGTTACGGGATCAAACACTGACATTAGTGTGAAGATCTTTTCCGTTACCTTGGCAGTATCCCCAACTCTAGTTGTACTTGTGGCCCTTAAAAAAGGCTACATTGAAGCCCTTGGAAATTGGGATCGGATGGCAGGACTTATTGCGATTGTAGCTATCGGTATCTGGTTTCTTATGAAAGATGATCCAGGAATAATTCCTATAGTTATGTTAATTATGGCAGATATGTGTGGGATAGTGCCCACATTGATATTTGTCTGCAAGACTCCTACAGATGATCGTCCTATGGCTTGGATTGCTTTTTCATTTGGCTCTTTGTTGACGCTTTTGAGCATTGAAAAATGGAATCCTGAAAGCTATATTCTGCCAATCTGGATGATGGTAGGATCACTTGCTGTTGCTTATCCATTGGTCGTCTATCGAGTTCGTAACAAAATTCGTTGGCGCGAGTGGATTTGAGTTGCAGTAAACCAAAAATAAAGCCCTGACTTGTTCAGGGCTTTATCTATTTTTTCTCTACTCTTGATCCATTTTTCTCATCTATGATCTTATATCCAAGTATATCAAGTTCATTTCGAATTCGGTCTCATTCAGCATAATTTTTCTGGAGTTTTGCTTCGTTACGTTCTGCAAGGAGAGCAAGGATTTCATTGGGAATTACTTCGTTTGATTTGAGAAGATCAAAATCAAGAATTGCAATCACTTCATTCCAGGTTTTTAGGAGATCAATCAGTGATTTGCATTCTTCGAGTGTGAATGCCTCATCATCAACAGCACTATTAATATACGTTTGATATTCAAAAATAATAGTCATAGCACCAAGTGTATCGAAATCATCTTCGAGTTTTTCTACAAATTCTTGCATAAATGCCTGTTGATTATCACGGAATTCTCGTGAAATCTCATGGAATTTGAGACGTCATTTTGCTGTTCGTTCTCTGAGATCTTCGAGTCATTCAGTACCTGTTAAATCTCAAATAAGACTATCTTGGTATCTTCCAAGGCGTTTCATCATCTCATCAAGTCACTTGATTGTATTGATTGCAGCACCGAGTCGATCAAATGTGAAGTTAAAATTTTCTCTATACTGATTCTGAAGAGCCATTAGTCGGAATGCTCTGGCTATGATTACTTCTGAAATATCTTTATTTTTCTCAAAAATATCACGAAGTGTATAAAAATTACCAGCACTTTTTGCCATTTTCTTATTATCTACAAGAAGATGTCAGCCGTGCATCCAATATTGTGAAAACTGTTTTCCAGTATAGGCCTCTGTTTGTGCTACTTCATTCTGGTGATGAGGGAAGAGATTATCGATTCCACCCATGTGAATATCAATCTGTGGACCAAAAAACTTCATATTACAAGCACTACACTCAATATGCCAACCTGGTCGTCCTTTTAATATCTTTGTTTCACCTCCTGTTTTGATCTCTATTTCCCATGCATTCTCTCCATCAGTTTTCTTGTCATATGCTTTCCAGAGAGCAAAGTCAGCAACTTGATCTTTTTCGTATTCGTCATTATCAATTCGTACACTCGATATCATCCCTGTCATATTGAGATTGGCGAGTTTACCATATTTTTTGAACTTAGCTACACTATAATAGACGCTTCCATCTTCTGACATATAGGCATAACCCTTATCAAGAAGTCACTGAATCATCTTTCCCATATCAGGAATGAGTTCAGATATTGGAGAAATCGTATCTGCGTGATTAATATGGAGTTTTGTAAGATCTGACAAAAATTCCTTAGAGTAGAATTCTGTAAATTCCTTAAGACTTTTTCCAGATTTTTGACTATCACGAATAGTTTTATCATCAATATCAGTAATATTCATCACTGTTCGTGTCTTGTAGCCAAGAAAACGAAGTGTACGAATTACAAAATCCTCAAAAAGATAAGCACGAAGGTTACCAATATGAGCATAGTTATATGGAGTTGGCCCACAGTAGTATACTTTTACTTCATCCTGTTTGAGTGGTTTGAATCTTTCGAGTTCACGCGTGAGGGCATTGTAGATATGGAGTGACATCGGATTATATTAATAGTAGAGGCTCAGTATAGCTAAAAAACCTATAAAATCTATTTAAAAATACTAACTATATTTGACAATATTAAATTTTATTTAAAAGTAATTGACATTGTATATTTTATATGTTATAATTGTTTTGTTCTTTTTGTAAAGGTATGAAACATACTGTCTCACGGGCACCAGGTCGCAATGGCGTGGAACTCTTGCAAGCTGTATTTACCTTGCTGACGCTCACGGGTATCTATATGTTCTCAACAACATATAGCGGAAATACAACATCTATCAAAGATGTACCTGCGAAACCTATCATATTATCATCCAAATACTGGAATGATAAACTCTGATACGGATTCACGAGTGTGGCTGGTGATACATATGCAAAAGCTGAGAATGGGGAAGTAGATCAAGTAGAAATTCATCCTTGAGATGGACTTGTCTACAATGATCAAACAGTTCGGGTGTCTTTTTACTCTACACTTTCTATTGAAGATATAGAGAAAAAAAATACACGAGATGTCCCACGAACCTATTCTCGATTACCAGGCTGAATCGCTATGATTGAATGAGATCTCTCATCTAATCGAGCAAAAACAGTACTGGCAACACTTCATAGTCGCTAGGTCCCAATCCTCATCTGTGTACCTCCCATGGCGTTTGGATTCGCCACATATGGGGGGTTTTTGTTTTTGCTTTTTACTCATTTTTCACTATATTTATCTTGTTCATTAACATCTTGGGGATGATATAGGATTCGAGGAAAAGACTCGTAGGTCGTATATGCTATGTTGGGGCGGCTCGCCTCGTTATCAAAGGGCAAACAATAGATGCTAAAACATCACCTCTCGCTCGTCTTGCTGCTTCTTTCAAGAAGTCTGTAACTCCTGCGTTCGCTTTCGCTGCGTAATTGCTCGAAAGTGTAGCCTCCTAATTTAGGATGAGTGCCGGATGGCCTGCTACAATTTTCACTTTTCGACATTGATAGGGAAGTGTCATATTTATCAGTTTTACCTTTGCCTTTCTGATATAATCTAGCAAAGTGTTCATATAGAGATGTATCTTTTTGAGAGCTTTTTGTTCATTCGTTATTCTCAAAAATATCAGAATCGAACTATGCATAGTAGAAGTATACGGTTTACCTTTTTCGACGCGGGGGCGGTGCCCGCCATCTCCACCAGACTTGAACTAAAGCTTGCACTCATTACTACTACTTCGAGATACAGAAGCTGATAGTACGAGATAAGCAATAAAAAATACTCACCAGAAATGGTGGGTATTTTTGTATTATTTTGAATATATAATTATCAATCCAATTAAATATTCAAATCAAAGTTGTTCAGATAAGATTTCATCGAAGAACTCGTTCGAACTTGGGATGTTGCTACCAGAAAATAATTTGCCTTTTCCTCACTTAATCAATATACTCGGAATCAAATGTTTTTTCTCTATCAGAAATTCATCAGTATCGTTACATTACTCGCTATTTTCCTTTTTGGGAATATGGCTATTTTGCATGCCTGAAGTACGCCTCGTGCAGAAATTATATCCCATTCTCATGATAGCATCACAGAGTCACATATTGTCGAAACTTCCGATGACCCAGGGCCACCTCATTGTACTCAAACAAAAGTAGAGATAAGTATAATCCAACAAGTTCGTGATAATATCGATGGAGAAATAGAAGATTTTTTCAAAGGATCAATCTCGTATTATAGCGACAATGTTGATATAGAGTATCCTCTGACACAAGATACTTATTTTCAATACTATCCCTGAAGTGAAAATAATTTCTTCTGACATTTGCTTGTAGGAGAGAAGATATTATTGATTTAAGAAGTACTTTATTTTCTGTATACCTTTTTGGTATGCGGATTTTTTTGTACTTTCTTAAACCAATTTTTTTATGACAATCAAACGCAATATTGTATATTTTGCTGTCACAGGCATACTTGCCTCTCTTGTTGGGAGTTATCTCGTCATGGCACACGGCGGACACGGAGATGAGGAGGCGGACAATCTCGGATGAGATACTGCTGTAGTGCTCTCGACTTGAGCTACTTTCACTACATTACAGACAGCAGATGCAAGCAATCTCTCCGTTCCGACTTATCCAGGTACGGTTCTCTCAGATAATTATGGATCTATATTTCCCGAGCGTCAAGGTATCATCGCAGAGCTCATTGTCAGTCTCGGAGATACCGTGAAAAAATGACAACGAGTTGCCATCATCAATGCCCCTACGAATACTCCAGAAATGGTGAGTATGATCGCGGGACAAAGAGCTGAAATTGCTATAGCTCAAGGAGAACTCCAAGGTGCTAAAGAAAAATTCGCCTATATTACCAATGTTGTTGGAGGACCAAATAGCTCTTTTCGCCAAGCATACGATGTCCAGAGAAAGGCTCTGGACATACAATATGAAGTACAAAAGAAACAACTCGATGCAAAAATCACAAGCCTGAGAGCAAATCTCGAAGCAAGGTGAGTCGTCATATCGAGTAGTCAAGTAGCGAGTACAGCGACCATTGCTGAGAATACTCAGAAGCAAGAAACAGCAAAGAAATATCTTATCGGAAAAACCAATGAAGCAATAGCAGAACTTCTCACTATTTTCTATAGTGGAGATAAGAATAATCTTGGCATCAATACAACTTCATATGATAAATATTGGTGATATAATGCTCAGTGGTGAAGTCTCGGTGTCACCGATCGCCAAAGAATTACAGATATTCCTGAAAGGTTTCATGTGAATATGAAGAATATAATACCATCATATCCGCTCAGTACAGAAACTACTACAGAAGACCTCTCTCTCATGCTGAAGAAGGTTGAAACTGCTATCAATGATGCGAATACGATATTCTCTATTATATCAGCAAATACAGATAACTACGCGATCAACAAAAAAGAACTTCTCAATCTCCTTTCTGGAACGGATGGCATCATAATCCTCCAGTCACAACTTATAGAGCTGACCAATGGAACTCGATCTGCCAGTGCGACAGCTTCAGGAGTATTCTCCCAGGCAAATGCTGATCTCATAGGACTCCAGCAAGAAATGAAGCTTCTCGAATCAGAACGAGACCTCCTCGAAGCAAATAAGCAAAAAGACTATGCTACACTCAGTGGTGAACAATCACTATCGAGTGTCGATCTCGAAAAACTCAAAATCGAAGCACAATCCGAAAAAATCGGTGCTGAAAACCGTGTAAAAGCTTTCCAAAATGCACTATGAGCCATACAGAATGCTATGAAGATCAGTTATGCTGTTGCCCCTTTTGATGGGGTAATCTCTCGAAAAAATGTCAGTATCGGACAGACTGTCGATGTGACCACACCACTCTTTGATATAGCATGAAAGAGTGAATCACTTGATCTTTTTGTAAGATTCGAAGTTCCTGTCTCTGAGTATAAGTCGATACAAAAATGACAATCTATCCAAGTCAGTCTCCCTGGAATCGAGGCTGAAAGTACGAAAGCAGAAATCACTCGTTTTTCATCATCAGTCAATCAAGATACCCAGACAATTTCTGTAGAAGCTTCTATCGACACTTCCCATCTTCCCGTCGGAACACAGGTTCGTATCGTGAAATCTGGACTCACAGGAACGGGGTATGTAGAAATCCCAAAAACAAGTGTCGTCGAAGAATGAGATAAATTTTATATCTATAAAGTCCTCCCGAATAATACTCTGAAAAAATGGAAAATCACTTATGAGATTATCGGCGAAAAATATATCGTTACAGAATGACTCAAGGCGGATATTCAGATAGTTACAGATATTCGAAGTAGAGAATGGAAAGATGATATGGATGTGGGTGCGATTTTATCCACTAACCCATAATTTACATGCTCAATAGCCTTATAAAATTTGCTCTCAATAGACGACCGCTCGTTCTTTTTCTCTATATTATCGTCAGTACCTTCGGGGTATATACTCTCTCCAAACTTCCTGTCGATGTACTCCCAGACCTCAATCGTCCTCGTGTTACTGTATTCGCTGAAGCAGAAGGCATGAGTGCTGAAGATGTGGAAAAAATTGTTACACTTCCACTCGAACGAACGCTCCGTACTATTGCCTCGGTAGATGCCGTCAGATCCAGTTCTGCTGGATGACTTTCTGTGGTGAATGTCGAATTTGACTGGTGAAGTAACATCAATATCAACCGTCAAAGAGTATACGAAAAGATAGCATCTGTCACTTTGCCTGACTGAGTGCACCTCACTGTAGCTCCAGAATCAGCACTTATGGGAGAGGTTCTCTGGATGGGACTAACTTCGAATGATCCAAAAATAAGTCAATCAGACCTTCGTCTCTATGCTGAAACGGAGCTCAGACAATCCCTCTCTACGGTGTCAGGTATATCCAACCTCCTTATCATGTGAGGTTCAGCTCCTCAATATACCATCTCTATTGATCCTGCGAAACTTGCCCAAAAACATCTTACCATCGAAGATCTACAAGATTCACTCTCAGATATTACGAATCCTGGAGGAGCTGGTATAGCGATCGATAAAAAATCAGAATACCCGATCAAGCTGAATCCAATACAGAATACCAAAGAAAAAATTGGGTCTATTACTCTCCCAAATGGCAATATCCTCAAAGATATAGCGAGTATAGAGGTTGGTAAAAATAGCCAAAGACGATGAGACGCTCTGATTGATGGGAAAGAATGAGTGATAATCCGAGTATCGAAAGTCCCCAATGCAAATACGGTAGATCTCACGAATACTCTTCTTACTAAAATTACAGAAATCCAAAAAACTCTCCCGAAAGGAATAGAACTCACTGATGATATTTTTCGTCAGACATGGTTTATTGAAAAGTGACTTGCGAATGTAGAAGAGGCACTCCGAGATGCATCGATTATCGTAGCGATTATCGTAGTACTCTTTCTCCTCAATGCTCGTACTGCATTTATTACGATGATCTCTCTTCCGATTACACTCCTTCTATCAGCGATCGTGTTCTATATTTTCTGAGTTGGAATCAATATCATGGTACTCTGAGGTCTTACGATCGCTATCGGGGAACTCGTCGATGATGCGATTGTTGATATGGAAAATATTTTTAGACGACTCAGGCTCAATGCACTCCTTCCCAGTGAAGAGCAAATACATCATCTTAAAGTAATATTTGAAGCATCGAAAGAGGTACGATGAAGTGTCGTTTACGCTACAATTCTCCAACTTATTGTATTTATTCCATTTCTTCTCCTCCCCTGAATCGATGGGAAAATACTTGCCCCTATCGGTATGGCATATATTACTTCTATGATTATGTCTCTCATCGTGGCAGTGACTTTTGTTCCTGTCATATGTAGTTATCTCCTCCCTACATGGATCGAGAAACGTCATGGAAAAATATCTGAAGATACTTGGTTTACGGAAAAACTGAAACACTGGGCACGATGACCAATCCTCTGGAGTCTCAAAAATCCACAAAAAGCCCTTGTATTGGCTCTTTTATCGATACCACTCACGGTGCTCGGATATATGACCGCAAGTGAAGAATGACTCCCTGCATTTAATGAATCCAGTTATACTATCTCTATCACCACGAAACCAGGGAGTTCACTCGAATATACACTCGATATTACCAAAAATTTCTCTCTGGAACTCGGAAAGATTGCGTGAATCGAACGAGCTGGAGCAATACTTGGGCGTGCTGATGCAGATGCTCATGCTCAGTGATCGAATAATGCAGAAATCGAAGTGGCACTCACACCAGATGTCACCAATGTAGAAAAGGAAAGAATCTATGATGATATCAATGTGGTGATCGGAAAATATAAACAAGTTGCTGTCATCGGTATTGGACAACCCATCACTCATCGAGTTGAGGAAATCATTTCAGGGATTCGTGCCCCACTGGTTATCAAGATTTTCTGAGAAGATCTTGATACCTTGGAAAGCATCGGAAAACAAGTCGTTGAAATTGCAAATACTGTGGAAGG
Organism: Candidatus Altimarinota bacterium; assembly: GCA_019746175.1. Taxonomy (GTDB): domain Bacteria; phylum Patescibacteriota; class Gracilibacteria; order BD1-5; family UBA2023; genus JABFSX01. The sequence goes on along the minus strand of JAIESH010000001.1, from coordinate 4,404 downwards.
TACTCTTAATATCTCTCTGGAATCTCAAACGAAAATACCGAGTATTGCAGTAACACCAAACACTCCTTCTCTCGTCTCACAAAAGGTAAACTATAATGAAGTGAAGGAACTTCTCGATGTCGGAATTGGAGGACAAGAAGTTGCACGAGTGATAGAGTGACAAAATTCTTATCCAGTCGTTATGCGATTTCCTGCTTCGTGGACAAGTACACCAGAATCTATACGAAGTATTCCATTCTGGCTTTCTGATGAACGAACATTTTTTATTGGAAATGTAGCGAATGTAGAGCTCGGAAAATCAAGAAACATAATCAATCATGAAAATTCAGCGAGACGTATAGTCATATCATGATATACGAAGGATCGTTCCATAGTAGATGTAGTTGATGATATAAAACAGGAAGTAGAAAAATTGGATATACCTTCAGGGTATCAAGTTTCTTATGAGGGGTTGTATTCCGCTCAAAAGGAATCATCCAAGCTTCTTATGTTTATTTCTATTGGTGTACTATTGGCTCTGTTTGGAATTCTCTATTGGCATTTTGGAAGCATTGTCCTTGTACTTCAGATATTTCTCGGAATTGTCACAGGATGGTTCTGATGAATTCTCGGAGTATGGCTCACAGGATGAGTTATCTCCACAGCTCATCTCGTAGGATTTATTGCACTCATGGGTATCGTATCGAGAAATGGTATCATGCTCATCGATCACTATAAACACTTATGCGTAGAGGAGGGGAAGCCTTTTGATCGAGAGACGATCATCCAAGGATCTCTCGAACGCATCGTTCCTGTATCTATGACGGCACTTTCTGCCATTCTCGGATTGCTTCCTCTTGTTCTCGGAGCAGGAGATGCAGGAAAAGAGATGCTCTCTCCGATAGCAACTGTGATATTTTGGTGACTGTTTGTCTCAACGCTTATAGAGCTCGCTCTCAGACCAGGAATATTTTACCGATATTATTCGGACGGATTTCGAGAAAAAACCGAGAAAAATCAATTCATCGTCGATTAATTTTATTTCTTTATTTCTCTGGATATGAATACATCCTAATTCTTCCCATTCCTTATTTTTTATCTTTTTTTATTTTTCCTTTTATGAAAACTCCTATTATTTTCGGACTTATTGTCCTCTCGACCCTTGCACTTGCAAGTTGTAGTGATACAACTTCTCCTACCAAGACCCCGACAGCTACAATTCCTGCTTCCCCTGTAGCCCCTGCGAAAACATCTTCTGATAATTCTATGGCAGGCATGGATCACTCTCAGATGGACATGTGAAATGGTTCTATGGATCATATGTGAGCATCGACTGAGGAAGAATTCATCGCTAACATGATCCCACACCATCAAGAAGCGGTCGATACAGCGAGCATTATCGTAGCAAAAACCGAAAATGCAGAACTGAAAAAAATTGCCGAAAACATCGTCTCAGCACAAAAAACAGAGATTGCTCTTCTCGGATCATGGATGAAATCATGGTATCCAAGTAGCACTATTAAAACGAGCTATATGCCAATGATGCGAGATCTTTCAAAACTTTCAGATCATGACCTCGATGATGCGTTTATGGATGATATGATCAAACATCATGAGTGAGCAGTACATATGGCAGAAGAAGTCCTTGAGGTATCTCAGAGACCTGAGATCGTGAAGATGGCGAATGATATTATCCGTACACAGAATGCCGAAATCGCAAAATTTAAAGAACTTCTCGGGAATCATTAGTATGTCTCTATGCGTTCACAAAAACTCGATGCTCTTCGGGGTATCGCTGTTATCAGTATGATAGCATTTCATGCTCACTACATTCTCCTGCACTTATTTGGATATACTGGTATAGATTTTCCCAATTTATTCTGGTATATTCTCGGGAGGGTTGCTGTTATTATTTTCATTTTTGTTGCAGGGATTTCATTTTGATTATTTGTAATGAATAAAGATATGAAAATGATCCGTAGGCATTCTCTCAAAAGAACATGTATACTTTCAATCATAGCTTTTATGATCACGATTATTACATACATATGGTTTTATGAACAGCGTATTTCCTTTGGTATTATCCATTTTTTTGCGATAGTTTCCGTTGTTTCTCTTGGTTTTATGAAATTTTGAAGGTGGAATACTATTATTGGAATAGGTATCATTACTTTGCAATTTCTCATCGATATTATTCCTGTAGATACAAATATATTTTTCCCGATATGACTCGTGAATAGAGATTTCTTCTCGGCTGACTACTACCCACTCATCCCATGGCTTGGATATTTTCTGATATGATATGGTATTGTTTCCTTTTTTGATAATAAACAGATGGATCATCTCTTATTCAGAAGATATTCTTGACTATTGGAACTCCCTGCATATGTGTGAAGATACGCTCTTATTATTTATATAGTGCATACTCCCGTGATATATATCCTATATAGGATATTGTTATAGGTTATGTGTATATTTCTTTTTCGTTAAGTTTTTTTATTTCCTCATTTTCTTTTGCTTTTCATTTATTTTTCTATATGGTATAACCATACCATATGGTTATGTTATTGACATAAAAAACTATGAATACCTATAAATCCAAACTCCAACTCAATCTCAAGAAGGCTCTCTGAACACTCAGGAAAGTAGAAGAACTCATCGAGCAAGATGCCTATTGTGCAGATATCGCACACCAGGTGAACGCTACTATGTGACTCCTCCAGAGTCTCAATCGTGAACTTCTGAAGAATCACCTCTCTTGTTGCGGATCGAATAAGCTGACGCACAATCATCCTGAAAAAGATGAATTTATCGAAGAGCTCGTTCGAACCTGGGATGTCGCTACTCGAAAATAAAGTATTCCTATGAAATATATTCTTTCTATCATCCTTACTTTCCTGATTAATCTTCCAAGTTGTGGAATGGTTTTTGCAGGATGAATGGATGAATCCATGTATCATCCGTCATCAGAGATGGCACTCATGAATATGAGCGAGGTGAGTTATGGTGTGATAGAAGAAAAAAATACTCAATCTTGAATATTCAACTGCTGTCCGAATGCTTCCAAGAGTTCGATGGAGAGAGATACTAACACATATCTATCTTTTAAAGATATCCTCATCACATCTCACCTAGAGAAGTATCCCCTGAGGAATCTTCCGAAAAAAAATAACAAAATAACAGCAAATTCCCCCTATCGCTCTAATGCTCCACCAGATCCAGGGGAATATAGTTCTCTTATAGGATCGTCTGTCAAAAAATTAAACTAACAACTATTTTTCCTGAGAAAAGAGATATCTTTTATATTCACTCTTTTCTTTTTTTAGATTACTTTATTTGTTTAATTATTTTTATGTATGGTTACGAAAAAGCTATTTCAGATTGTGGGTATGCACTGTAAATCCTGTGAAATCATGGTACAAGATTCTATAGAAAAGATCGATGGATGTCGGGTCGAGAGTATTTCGAGTAAAACTGGAAAACTTACTGTTGAATGCTCGAAAGACATTGCTGAGTTAGATATTCAAGAGGCCATTCATCAAGCAGGATATTTTCTTCAAGATGAGTGAGTTGAAGATGCTACAAAAAATATCTCATGGAGTCGTACGATGGCATGGCTTTTTTTTGCTGGGATACTCCTCTTTTTTCTCTTCCAGACGGATATCTCAAGGTTGATGCCATCCTATGAAAAACTCGGATTTGGAGTCGCTTTCCTCGTTGGGCTCGTTGCCTCTATATCAACATGTCTTGCTGTAACAGGATGAATCGTTGTAGGATACACAGAATCGATCATCGATAAAACGAATGGATGGAAAACACAACTTCGCTTCCATATGGGGCGGATTATCACCTTTATTGTTTGAGGTTTTGTTCTCGGAATGATCGGAAAAAGTCTCTCGGGATCTATATATTTCAATGGTTTCTTGAGTATATTCGTTGGATTTGTCCTTGCATATCTCGGGGTCCAACTTCTCGGACTCGTTCCAAATATATCTCGGTTGGGATTTCATTTGCCGATGTTTTTTTCGAAGAATATCACAAAACTCAAGAATCCGAAGTATGCACCATGGGTTGGGGCACTTACGTTTCTCCTTCCATGTGGATTCACACAGAGTATGATGCTCTTTGCTATTGAATCAGGTAATCCCTGGCGGGGTGCACTTGTGATGGGTGCGTTTGCACTTGGAACCTTCCCCGTACTCTTTGCACTCGGACTCGGAACCGAGTATGTGAAAGATAGACTCAAGGTCATGAATCCTCTCATTGCGTCACTTCTTCTCGTTTTTGGTGTATTTACTGCGACAAACGGATGGAATATTATCCAAGCTGCGGATCTCCGAGCTCCAGCGGGTCAAATAGAGCGTATAGATACCAGTCCTACTGGGGATACTGACACTACTATAAATAGTAGCATTGTAACCGAAG
>JAIESH010000127.1 GCA_019746175.1 Candidatus Altimarinota bacterium | reverse complement strand
ACTGAAAAGGGCAGAAGAGTAACCATAGTTACCCTTTGCTATCGTTGATATAAAGTGAGACAATTAAAAAATAATCAGAAAGTTGTTTGGCTTTCTGATTATAGTAAATATTGAATTTTTTGAAAACTTTTTATTTTCCTGATTTTTCTTGTAATTGTTTCTTATATAGACTAAAAGATAAATTTACTAGTGTGTACATTTTGTCGCACATTTTTTCCGCATAAGCGTAATCACATTTAAATAATTCTTGAAGTTCAAGAATTCCTTTTTCACGAGTATCAGACATAATTGGCATATTTATAAAAATAATCAGAAAGTTGTTTGGCCTTCTGATTATAGTAAATGTATAGATTTTAGGAAAAGATTTTATTTTTTAAATATTAGAAACTTTCAACATCAATTTCAATATTAGTATTTAAATCTATGAATGCTTGTTCTTTTAGATTTGTATTGTCTGAGATTTCAGTTAGATTCTCTCAATTTATAAGTATATTCGTGTTTAATGAGTAAAATTCTTCAATAAAACTTCGTTTATCAGTTAAATCTCTTATGTCTATTGTCATTACAAATGAAAATTTTTGTTTATAGATAAAACCTCATCGAGTATGTCATTCAATAGAAATAATTGTATTATTTCTTAGTTCCTCATAAAGATCGGAATTTAATATATTTTCCCTAGAGGAGTTTGCTGACCAAAAATTATTTGTACCAAAATAATTTACCCAATTTAAAGGTCTTGTGTAAAGATAGTCTATTTTTTCTTTTTTCCATTCTTGAAAAAGTTCATTTGCAATTACTGAATCATTCGTTTCAAAGAATTCCTTCTTTTTGCTTTCATAACTATCTGACCATAACTTTGAAGAAACACAAAACTTGGCATATTTTAGATGATAATTTTCAGCAATTGGAGGATTATAAGAAATGCTTCGTCTTATTAAGATATCTTTATTTTGTTCTAAAATTTGAGGAAATTTCAAAGAATAATCCTTTTTCTCATTATTTCCAATAAAATCTTCAATAATAATATTGATATAGTTATCATTATCCTCAATGAGTGCCTTAATATCTATATCTCATCTTCAAACATGTCTATTAAAAATAGATTTACTTGGATAGATTGAATGTCGATATGATTCTGTATTTGAATAATTAATAAATAGTCATTTTATTGTATTTGTTGAAATATCATTATATACATTAAGTAACTTAGCAGCCTTATTGGCCACTAGTGGTGCAGCATAACTTGTTCAATGTCATAAATACCAATCTACCCCATCAAATACCTTATTTTCTCAGAAATCAATAAAATCAGGCTTCATTTTATCTTTAAGCCTATACATGTAACCTTTTGTTCAGCCAATTTCATATTCTGGATTAATATTGTTTTTTCTTGAATACAGTTCCATGGTTGAGCTATCATTTTTTGCTCCAATTGCAATAGATGAGATTGAGTCTTTGGGTATATTAATATTAGTATCTTCTGAATCAAATTCTCTATAGCTTCTTTTTATTGGCTTAATATTTCATCATGATAAAATAACTAGTAAGTTTCTATTTTCTAGCAATGAATCCAATTTTTTCCCTAAAATACTCATTTCAGCATTATCTTGGATGTATCATTCTACACCAACAGAAATATTGATAATACTACAATTATTTGCTTCAGCTTCATTTAAAATTTCTTCTAAGTCACGAAAAATTGTTTTAGATGATATACCATATATTGTACAATCAGGAGATGGAAGAGAATCTCAAGTAGAGTTATTAATTTTTCCATACATTGCTAGTAATCATACTGATGTACCATGTGCACCTATTTCTGTTGAATCAGATGTTCCATAAAAAAGCCTATTGCCATAGTAGTAGTTATTTTTAATTTTTTGTAGCTCCACTACACATATTTTACATAAATCAGTTCATATTCATTCTGTAGTTAATGGAGGACTAATTGTAAAATCAATTCTTTGAAGAATAAGATCTTCTTTTGTATCTATAATTTCTATATTCATTAATGAATCTAGCAATTTTATATCCTCGACAAAAAGATCAGTCACATTATTAAATATAAAATTAATACTTCTAGATTCTTCATTAGAAATGTTTTTTATTTTAGAGTTACTATTTTTATGTTTTTGATAAATTGATTTTAGAATCTCAAGTTCTTCTTTTTTTTGAGAAAAGAAATCTTTTGAAAATGATGCTATAATATTATTAGTACTAATAATATTATCCAATTTTTCTCTATTTATAGTATCTGCCCCAATTGATTCTATAGATAGTATAAATCTATTATTACTAATATAATCCTCTCATGATTCGACTACTGATTTAATAATATTAATTTCATCTTTGACGGCCTCTTTGATTGAACCAAAAAGCGTTTCTTTATTATTTGATAAAACCTCAATAACTGTATCATAATGAGATACTCTGATTACATTTGATCAAAATAGCTCGTAAATCCTCTCAATCTCTTCTATTGATAAAATTTTTCAGAAATGTAGGTTCAATATATATTCTTTATTTTGCACTAAATAGTCTCCAAAAGATTCAAGATAAGGTCGTGAAGTTAGATATTCTCTTTTAAAATTAATTCTATTTTCATAGTAAGATTCAATTCTCTCATTCGCACCGTCAATCATTTCTATTAAAGCATCTTCTTTCGCAAGTATACTAGCTAATTTATATGAGTTTTTTTCCTCATTTTCACTAAAAAAACTATGATTACTAGATTTTGATACATGTCGATATTTATCAAATTTATAAAAAAAACTCTTTTTCTTCATTTTTTTGAAATTAGTAAGCTATATCTTTCATTGAAATATGTATTTTATCTACTGAACTTTTTATTATTTTTTTCTTAACAGCATTATTTATTAGGGTTTTTATTTTAAAATAATCACAGCCCTCAAAGGTACTTATAAAACTATTAACTTTGCTTATCGTAACTTTTCATCCAAAATGGAATTCCAACATGGATATATATTGCTTAATTTCATTTTTTCATGGCTTCCTGAATTTGATTGTATCCTCAAATCTTCTAATTATAGCAGTGTCTATAGACTCAATATTATTTGTAGCTCAAATAATAAGAATATTTTCTGAACTAAAATCTAGTAGTTGTATAAGTGAATTCACTAGTCTTTTCATTTCACCTAATTCTTTTTCATCATTTCGATGTCTTGATATGCTATCAAATTCATCAAAGAATATAATATAGTTATTTGTTTCAGCATATTTTATAACCTTATTAAGATTCTTAGAAGTTTCTCATAATCGCGAAGACACAATTTCACTAAGATTTACTATTATAATTCATCTTCATAACTCATGCGCTATAGCAAGGGCAGAAGTGGTTTTTCAACATCATGATTCTCATTCTAAAATAATTTTATGGATTGGCTTTAATCAATTAAATAATTTTAATTTTTCAATGTTATTATGCTCTTCTATTATTTGAAATAATCTCATTTTAGAATCCTCAGACAAAATCAAATCATTTAGGGAAATATCTGATTGCTTAATCTCATAAACTAAATCAGGTATACCTCAGACATTGAAAGAATTTGATTCAATCAAATATGTAAATGAAGATTCTAAAGATTTTTTATTCATGTGAATCATATTAAGATATTTCCCAAAAAATCAAGTACTAAAATTTATCTTAGTATTATTTTCTATATCTATTTTCCTATTTATTATCTTTCATTTTTGAATACAATGTTCTAACTTGTGATATGGTCGGTTTACCATTCATATAATTCAATAAAATCCCCATTCGAAAGAGTGGGGATTTTCTATTTCTGAGTTCAAATTTTTCATAATTCTTCTTTCCACTGAGATAATTGAGTTAATATTTTATATGCATATATTACATTGATTCATCAGTCTTCAATTTTTTCTCATTCCGCAAATCCTCAATGTAAGAATCATTTATATAATATTGGAAATTGTGTTTGTATAAAGAGAAATACTTTATCTATATTTTTTATTAATATATGCTTAAATTTTTCATGTAATTCTGAATCCCTTGGTCTTGTATTAAGAATCCATGTCATTATTGTCTTAGCTTCTTTCCAATAAACTGATAATAGTGAATAATCACAATATTTACTTTTTAATAAATTCCCCAGAACCTCATCTATGTAATAATCTCAAATATTATGAAATAAGAATATTCATGATTTGTACTGCCTTATTATTTCTTTCATTTTTTCATCTCAGATATTTGTGATTTCACTTAGAATGCCTAGTAAGCTCAAGAGAGGGCCTCTTGTTTCTATGCTGCCTATATCTTCTCAACTAAATGAGAAAGATACTTTGTTTGTATATTTTTTAATCTGTTCTCACATCATTCATAATACTTCTAGAATATCTGAACTTCATTTATTCACCGCGATTTGAAATGCATCAATATTTTCAATGTGAAATATTAATTTAATCTCCTCAGATTGATCTCATCTTATTTTGAATTTCATTCAAAAATTCACTGGTATTATTGTTATTCATAGAGGCTTTAAATATCTAGAATATTCTAAAATTTTACCTAGTTCAGTGGTATCATTGGTAATATTTTTTATATGGCTTAACCCATCAACTGGATTCTCTACGATCTCTCAAACGATTTTTTTATAAATTGCTTCTGAGAAAACGCTATCATTATATTCCCTTACTGCATTTAGTAAATTATGGATTTTGTTATTATTGAACCCCTCACTTGGTGTATTTTTCATTTATGCCATAGTAATAGTAGTAGAATCCTACTTAACCATTTTATAATAACATAATTATAAATATATAGCAAGGTATAGGGTTTATTTTTATTTCCTTTTCATTTTCTCATGCAACCTTCTAACTTGAGATATAGTTGGTTTACTATTCATATAATTCAAAATTCCCCCATTCGAAAGAGTGGGGATTTTCTATACCTCAAACATAACTGGCAACTCTTGTTTAGTGTTTTTTCTTATCATTCCTTGAGATATGATATTCTCTCCGAATCGAGTTTTTAACTTAGATAATGCATTAGAGATTTTCTCATTATGCACATGCACCTTGTCAGGAATATCAAATAATGAAAGTTGTTTGGGAGTAAATGAAGTGAGCCCCATAAAAGTTACTCCAGTAGTTCTATAGATTACTCCATGTGAATATGCTTCATTGAGTAAGTGTTTGATTGATTCAATCATAAGGGTGCGATCAATATTCACATCTCCCATATCAAGTGAACGATTCGAATAGGTAAATTCTTTGGTTCTTAGTATCACTCCAATAATTCTGGCTCATTGCTTTTCTGCTAACATGGTTTCATATGCTCGTTCAAAATTAGACAATAGGGCATTCCAAAGTGTTGTTTTATTATCTGTCATGCCATGATTAAATGATCGAGTACAGACAATGCTTTTTCTCTTTTTCTCAGTATCATGCGGAATCCAAGAATCTACTCAATGGAGCTCAAGCCAGAGGACACTGCCATTTCTTCCGAGAAGTTTACTTACTGCCATTCATTCCATTTTATAGAAATCATAAACAGTTTCGATTCTCGATCCAAGTCTCGCACTATTTCATTTTGCGATATAGGGAATCTCTGTGACAGCTAGAGTTTTAAATACTTCTTCAATTTCATTGGTATCAAATTCTACAAAAGACCCGAATGGCTTACGCAAATCTCAGAACATTTTCGCACGGATTCGAGTATTGGCAATACCTACAGATACAGGTATTCATATATCTCTATAGATTTCATTCTTGATGGTTTCTGCAAATTCTTCATAGTTTCCAGACATTCCAGTAATCTCAACAAAAAGTTCATCAATGGAAAATATTTCTACCTTTCCGAGTCTTCCAGAAAGATAGGTCATAAGTCTTTCAGATACTTGCCGATACCAAGAGTGATCAGGATTTTTGAGAATGAGCTTCTTTCCAAGTATTCGTTTAGCCTCCCAAATAGGAGTACCTACTTTGATTCCTAGTCTTTTGCACTCATAACTTGCTGCTATGATGATCTGATCTCATACTGCTACATATTTTCCCTTGAGATTAGGATCTCGCAGTACTTCACAGGATGCATAAAAAGAATTGCAATCAATATGTGCAAAGATGTGTTTCGATGTATGAAAGATCATATTAGTGGTATTTGCGTACAGATCATGAAACAACCCCGAGTATCTCACATGGTCAATTCACAACTATAGTAGTATAGTCTGGATTGGCAGGTATAAGATGAATAATCTCTCATTTTTTTTCGAAGTACTTGAGTGTTACATCTCCGTCGAGAGAAGCTATTACTATATTGCCACTATTTGGACGGAGTGATCTATCGAGTATAACAATATCTCATTCTATGATTCCAGCATCTCGCATACTATCTCATTTTACTTTTACAAAATACGTAGAAGCAGGATGTTCTATAAGATATTTCTCTAGATCCATCTGACTCGTTGGTTGCGTCTCAGGAGTGAAGGGGAGTCCTGCCCTAACTGATTCAAACAGAGGATATCCGATCAGTTTATCTGTAGGTATATATCATCGATTCTCCATCTTCAATAGATCGAGCTCTACGAGTTTCTGAAAGAATCGTTTGGCTCAAGCTGAATTCGCATAGTTAAGAAGTTCACTCATCTGTTCGAGCGATTGATAAAATCATCCACCACGGAAAAAATCACGGAGTGTGTCAAGCTTGTTCTGATAATTATTATCTGGTCGCATAGTTTGTATAAAAATATATACAAACTATATAGAAATATAGTTAAGAGTAAAGATTATTTATAATTTTATACTACTATTTCAGTAGGGAATTGATATTGTATTTCTATATAAGAATTTTTTCAAGATCCATCAGATTTTCATATATCTCATCTGTATGTTCTATGAAGTATTATAATATATTTCAACTGCCTTTATCCTCAGTCTTACCAGTTTACAATCAAATAAAAATTCCCCATTCGTGAGTAGTTGGGAATTTTTTATTTATTTATTGATTTCTCTTACTTTTTTCCTATACTTTTTTCACTGCTTTATTTTATAAAACCTATTCTTATGAAGAAGATCGTACTTCCACTTGTGATGATGGCGTCAATCGTTACTCTTACTTCTTGTGGAGAAAAAACAAATGTAACTCAAACTCCTTCGACAGAAACTCCTGTAGTTACTGGTGTTGTAGTTACTCCAGCTGCCCCAGTTGTACTTACTCGTAAAGAAACTCTTTCCTACGCTGTGCCAGCTCCAGGAACTGCTGATCTTATCGAATTTGATGTCACTGTAACTGATGGTGTGATTACTCGAGCTGCCGCTGTAGGAAAAGCTGATCATGAATTTTCAAAGAATTGGCAAGGTAAATTCATTGCTGATCTCTCTAGTAAAGTAGTTGGAAAAAATGCTAAAGACCTCAAGGTTGATGCAATTGGTGGAGCATCACTCACAACAGCTGCATTTGAGACTTTTGTTCGCTCATTCTAGTCTAACTTCATTTAAAACTCTGCTTTGGCAGGGTTTTTTTATTTCTTTTTTTCTTCTTTTGAATATATTTTAGATATGCAACAAATCAGCTTTGATATCATCTGAACACATCTTGAAATCCATATAGATACTATAGAATCCATATGAATAATTTCTCAAAATATACAATCAAAACTTCATGATTTTGAACAAACTTTTTCCAGATTTATAGAAGGAAATTGGCTCTATAATCTTAATAAAAATAGAACTGGAATACTTGATAATGATGGCCAAATTATGCTTAATAAGATGCTTGAGATAGCAAGAAATACTAATGGTTATTTTGATCCTACTATCTGAAAAAGACTTACAGAATTATGATATGGTAATAAGAATATATGATTTGATATAAGAGGAACGGATTCTGAATATGGAAGTTATAAGGATATTGAATTGCATTGAGATCAGGTTCTTTTACATAAAAATATTGAACTGGAATTTGGTGGAATAGGGAAGTGATATCTGATCGATATTATATATTCCGAATTACAAGAATTTCCTCGTTTTTTGATTAATTTTGGCTGAGATCTCTATGGTCGTGGTGGATGGAAAATTGGACTCGAGAGTCCATTTGCCTCAGATGAGATTATTGGAACCCTTGTTTTAGATAATACTTTTCTTGCTTGTAGTGCAGGAACGAAGAGAAAATGGGGAAATCACCATCATCTTATCGATCCTCATACTGGAGAATCAGCATGAGATGTAGTTGCAAGTTATGTAGAAGGAACATCTGGCATGATGACTGATGGATATGCAACTACTCTTTGCGTAATGCCATGGGAACTTGCCTATGAAACACTACAAAATACCCCATTCATATCTGGAGTTATTGTCTCAAAAGATGGAAATATATATCAAAAAAAGGGAAGTCGAGCGGAGATATTTTCCTAATAATTAGACACCATTAGGTGTTTATTATTTTTTTACTTGCTTTCATTTTATTATTTCATAAAATGATAAAGTAATAAATTATAAATATGCAAAATCTTCAAGAAATTCAAAAAGAAATGTTTCAGAAAGAAGATATCATGATCGAGATGTCAGAAGTTTTTGGTGCGCTCGCATCGGATTGTAGACTTGAGATAATCTATTTACTCTTTCGTACAGAGAGTTTGCCATCAGGGGAGATTGCTAGATTGACCAATTGTTCCGCTTCTCAAGTTTCCCAATATCTCAGTAAGATGCATAGTGCAGGATTACTCAAAAAAAACCGTACCTGGCGAGAAGTGGAATATTCCCTTGATACAAGTGATCCCTTTGTACAATGAATACTCTCAATACTTTCTATATATATGAAATAATTTTTATCTATGTTCTCACTTGCATTCGTATCATTTATCGCAGGAATTCTCACAATACTCGCTCCATGTGTACTTCCAGTTTTGCCAGTTATATTGGCTGGTTCAATTGGTGAAAAAGGGAAATGGTACCCATATATAGTGACTTTCTCACTCGCTTTTTCAATAGTATTTTTCACTGTTTTTCTCAAGGCCTCAACTCTTTTAATAGATGTTCCACCTGATTTTTGGAAATATCTTTCAGGAATTATACTTCTTACGCTCGGGCTTGTATATATTTTTCCTCATGTGTGGACTCGATTGAGTTCAAGGGTATTTGGGTCAAGTGCTAACAAGTCTCTTGATCAAGCTCAAAATATTGAATCCTCTACACTAAGAGCGATAGTGACGGGGGCAGTTCTAGGTCCTGTATTTTCTACTTGTTCTCCTACATACTCACTTCTTCTTGCGACGGTATTTCCAGTATCATTTTTCTCTGGAATACTGTATACGATTATCTACGCACTGGGACTCTCATCGATATTATTACTCATTAGCAAATTTGGATCCAAACTTATCCAAAAACTCAAGATTTATGCAGATGAAAAATGAATTTTTCGAAAAGTACTCTGAATAATACTTGTGATTGTGGGTTTTCTGATTATTTCAGGAATTGATAAAAAAATCGAGACGGCCCTCATTGAAGTATTTGATGTTTCAAGAATTGAACAAAATATATTAGATACATTTATTCCAGCAAACAATTGAGAGAAAACTTCAGAAATTCCTTTGAATGGAGAAACTGGAAAACTGGCTCCTGAGTTTCCTCAGGGACTCACCGAGTGGATTAATTCAAATCCGCTTACCATGAAATGACTCAGATGAAAAGTAGTACTTATCGATTTTTGGACATATTCTTGTATCAATTGCCAGAGAACGTTGCCATATTTGACTGATTGGGATAAAAAATATAGGGATCAAGGACTCGTGATAATCGGAGTTCATGCTCCAGAATTCGCATTTGAGAAAAACAAAAATAATGTAGAAAAAGCAGTAAAAGATGCAAAAATAAATTATCCAGTCTTGCTTGATAATGACTTCACACTTTGGGATCTCTACTTCAATAGATATTGGCCAGCCAAATACTTTATTGATCGTGATGGAAAGATTCGACATACACATTTCTGAGAAGGAGAATATGCGAGTAGTGAAAAAGTGATTCAGCAACTCTTATCTGAGTGACAAAAAACCCCAATCTCAATTCCTATAGAAACGAAACCAGTTGAATCCGCATGAGCTAAAAAAATTACCCCAGAAACATATCTCGGAACTGAAAGACGAGAATACTACAAAATCTTCCCAAATGAAATGATGACCAATGATTGGACACTAGAAAAATGAACTTCATCCCTAGTCACTGAAAAACTCTCAGACTATTGGCAAGAAAATACAGAATCCATCACTTCAAAAAAATCTGGATGATTTCTGACTCTCAACTATCAAGCAAAAGACGTCTATCTGGTGCTATCTGGAAGTTGAAAAATCAATGTTTTCACGACCGATAAATCAGGGAAAAACTTTGGCCATGATGCTCCAGGTGGAGTGCTCACGGTAGATGGAGATCGGATGTATCATATTATCTGAGAAACAAGTTCTACCGTTGGATCCATATTTCTCGAGTTTTCTTCTTGAATTTCTGCGTACGCGTTTACATTTGGTTCATAATTTTATTTATTATTTTTTATATATGCAAAAACTATTACTCATTCTTCCAGTATCTCTCTTGGCTTTGAGTTCTTGTATTTCTACGAATACAAACATGGAAAAAGTATCTCCAAATAAAGAGATCGTTACTGAAAAAACAATTCCTGAAAACGCCATGATGAGAAAAGAGCCAACGATGGTAAAACCTGAAAACGCCATGATGAGAAAAGAACCTTCAAAAGAAAATATCGTCACACCATCTCAGTGATATATGTCATATTCATCAGATGCGTTTAGTTCGGCTTTGAAATCCAAACAAAATGTGGTATTATTTTTTTCAGCAACTTGGTGTCCTACTTGCCGTGCTCTCGATAAACAGATAGAATCAAATCTAAGTTCTATTCCATCTGACGCTGTTATCTTAAAAGTGAATTATGATGACTCTACAGAATTAAAACAAAAATATGGAGTAACTACTCAACATACTACGGTTTTAATTGGTAGTGATGGATCTTTCAAATCTAAGAAACTCTGAGCGAGAAATATTTCTGAAATTTTTGCCCAGTAATCATTCATCATATGAAACATACACTTACATTTTTTATTTTTACATTTTTGATCTTTGCAGGAATACTTTACTACGTTAATTTTAAACCAATGAATACAACCACAGATACTACAATGAAGAATACCGTTGATGCAAATACTCTTCAAAAAGCCTATTTCGCTGGAGGATGTTTCTGGTGTATGGAAGGGATTTTTGAGGCACAAACTGGTGTAACTCAAGCTATCTCTGGATATGCCTGAGGGACAAGTGAAGATGCAACATATGAACTAGTTTCGGCTGGTCGCACGAATCATCGTGAAGTAGTCGAAATTATCTATGATCCAAGCATGATTAGTTATACTACACTCGTAGATCTCTATTTTACTCAGATTGATCCTACTCAAGCGGATGGTCAGTTTGCAGATAAAGGATATCGATATACCACAGCAATTCTCTATATGACTCTCGATGAGAAGGTAATTGCTGAGGCTGCAATAGCAAAACTTGATGCTTCAAAAAAATTCGATAAACCAATAGCGGTTAAGGTAGAGCTAAAAACTACATTTTTTGCTGCGGAAGAATATCATCAAGATTACTACAAAAAATCAGCATTTCGCTATAATCTCTACAAAGAGGGAAGCGGAAGAAAATGATATATTGATGAAACTTGGACGAATGAAATCAAGAATCTAGAAAAACCAAAAACTGAAGAGCTCAAAGAAAAACTTACAGATATTCAATATCGAGTAACACAAGAAGAGGGAACTGAACAGCCTTTTTCTAATCCGTATTGGGACAATCATGCACCATGAATATATGTTGATATTGTTGACGGATCTCCACTATTTGCATCACTCGATAAGTTTGATTCGGGAACGGGTTGGCCAAGTTTTACTCGAGTGATGACAGGTGCTAGTATCGTAGAAAAAAAAGATACCAAACTCGGAACTGCCCGTATAGAAGTACGAAGTCGAAATGCCGACTCTCATCTTGGACATCTCTTCGATGATGGTCCAGTAGATAGAGGATGAATGAGATATTGTATCAACTCAGCAGCACTTAGATTTATCCCAGTTTCTGAACTTGTAAAAGAAGGATACGGAGAATATGTACAGTATTTTTTACTTAAAAAGAAAGATATTTAGGCAATATCGGGTGGTTCATTTTGATTATTTTTGATACCATTTTTTATAAAAAGTATTTTATACATCTCTTGTAGTATCAGAAAATATCTCTCATAAACTGAGAGGTATTTTCTTTTATCTGAACTTTCGAGTTCTTGTAAGCAAATAATCGCTTCATTTTCGAGTAGTTCATATTCTTGTGTATATTTTTTGATTCTATAATGAATATCATCATCCGTCAAATGCATATCAATCCACCATTCATAATCGTTTAATTGTTCTCGAGTTACATTTGCACGAATAGATCTAAGATGATCCTGGATTCTCGTTTTGAGAAGATTTCTTCTTGTTTGATCTATTATAGTATCCACCATTTTCTTGATTTTTCTCTCGACTACCAAATCTGCTTGAAATATTTCTATTTTTGGATCACTTCAAAAGTGATAACTATATCCAAGCCATTGTTTTGATTCCATGAGATGGGTTTATATAATCCAAACTATATCGCTATATCGAGATATGTCAATATACATACCATATAGTTTTTTGGCATTTCAAAGAGTACATGATAAACTTGTCGTATGACTAATATTATTACATCAACGAATCCTTCTCGTAATTATGAAGTGATTGACTCAATTTCCTCTACTTCAGAATCTGAAATAATCCAGATTGTAGAAAATGCAAAAAAATCTCAGAAAAATTGGTCGACCCTCATGCTTTCTGAAAGGGTTTGATTACTTCGTGAACTCTACGAGATTTTTGTATCAAACAAGGAACAACTTGCAATGAGCATTGCTCGTGAAATGGGAATGCCTATCAAACTGGCTCGAGATGAAGTGGGGTATGGGCTTTCTTATTTTCTCTGGTATCTCCAAAATACACCAGAATATCTCTCTCCTGAGATAACTTATGAAAATGAAACTGAGCTTCATACTGTCAGTTATGAACCAAGATGAGTTGTAGCTGCAATTACTCCATGGAATTATCCTTTTATGCTTTGTATTTGGTCATGTATTCAACCACTAATCGCTTGAAATGCGGTTATATGGAAGATCTCAAAAGAAGTCATTTTAACTGGTAAATTGATTGGTGACATCATTGAGAGCTCTTCACTTCCCAAATGAGTATGGTCAGAAATATACGGAGATGGAAAACTCTGAGATTTTTTAACTGATCAAGATATCGATGGGATAACTTTTACAGGTAGTACGAATGTTGGGAATTCACTTTCGAAAAAAGCATATGAAAAACAGATTCCTGCTGTGATGGAATTGGGTGGTTCTGCGCCATGAATTGTTTGTGAAGATGCTGATATAGACAAAGTAATTGAGACAATATATTTTATGCGGTTTTCCAATTCTGGACAGATGTGCGATGGACTGAAGCGCTTGATGGTTCATAGATCTCGATACAATGAACTTCTAGAGAAGCTCTCGAGTACGTTACAATCCAAAAAATTCTGAGATTCACTTGATGAAAATACAGATATTGGACCACTCGTATCAGCACGACAGTGTGAAATTCTAGAAGAACAATTTCAGGATGCTATGCAAAAATGAGCAATTATTGAATCAGAATTACTCGTTTCTGATACATTGCAGGGTGCATATTTTGCGCCGAAGATTCTCTCGAATATATCACTCGATATGAGAATCTGGAGAGAAGAGGTGTTTGGTCCAATTCTCCCTATAGTTATCTATGATACCATAGAAGAAGCAATCAAGCTCGCGAATGATACTAGTTATGGACTTGGTGCCTACGTTTTTACGGAAAGTAGAGATAATTTCGCATATCTTGCTAGACAAATAGAAAGTGGCATGGTACAAATGAATAACGTAAACTATTGCATTCCAGCAGATCCATTTGGAGGGTATAAGGCTTCATGAATAGGTCGAGAACATGGAAAATGGGGATTTCATGAAATGACTCAAGTAAAAGTTACTTCAATGCCAAAATAACAATACAAATATGACTCTATCAAATATTTTCATAGTACTATCAATACTCGTATATCTTATTGGAACTATTCCATACTTATATCATATTTTTCATGGGAGAGTTGTGCCACATGCCTTTAGCTGGACAGTATGGACAGTACTCTCAACTATCAATACTGTCTGATTAGTTTCTCATACTGGATTAACATATCTGAGCATTGCTCCAATTATTAGTACGATTGTACTCTTTTTTTGAGCAATTGTTGGATGGTTTATGATCAAAAAAATTAAAATAATGTTTTTTGATTATGTATGTCTTTTTCTAGCTGCATTAGTTGTATGAATTGTATATTTCAAATGACTCTCTCATGCTATCATCCCCTCTATAATTGTTGATCTTCTTATACTCGCACCTACTATTCGAAAACTATGGGATATCCCTCGGTCTGAAGATCTACTTGGTTGGCTCGGCTCAGGTATATCCAAGTTATTTTTTATATGTTCACTCGGAACGTATGCTTTTAGTTTTGATAATATATGGTGGTGGTATGTAGTGGTGGTCAATTTGGTAGTTGGATTGTTGATATTCTATCGAACTCGTTATGTAGAAAATTGGATCAATAGGATCAAAAACCTCTTTTCATTATTTGCTTTAAAAAAGAAACTATGGTAGACTCAATTATCTAATAAATCGTAACTTACAATTGTACTCATTTTTTTTATGAAAGAATCCAAGAAAGACATACTCGCATATACACACAAATGGCTCGAAATAATCAAAGAAAAACAAACACCTACCTTAGAAGAGGCTGATTGGATTGCGAATGAATCACTCCATAATTTTCGTGAACACTTCAATGCTGGATGGCTTGAATATCGCAAATCAGTAACCATTGCAGGAGATCATGCTGCGATAGAATGGAAGGGGAAGTGAGCTATTATCGAAGATGTCTACGGTCGAAAATATATTGATTGGCTCGGTGGATATGGACTCCTCTCTCATGGTTGGTCCAATCCAGAAGTGATCGAGGCGGTACAGTCTCAACTTCTCCATAATCCGATGCCTTCACAAGAACTCATTGATCCGCTTCGTGGAGTTCTTGCACGCATGCTCGCTGATATCACCCCAGGAGATCTCAAATATGCATTCTTCGCTGGTAGCGGAACTGAAGCCAATGAATGAGCTATTAAGCTTGCTAAGATGCATACCAAAAAAGCAGGATTCATAGTGGCAGTAAAATGATTCCATGGTAAAACCATGGGTTCGCTCTCTATGATAGGTAAAAAAGATTACAAAGAACCAGTTGGAACTCTATATGGTGGACCAGTATACCATGTGCCATTCGGAGATGCGGCTGCTGTCGAACGACAACTTGAAATATGTGAAACGGTTGGAGTTGGTATTGCTGCAGTGATGATGGAACCATTTCAGGGTGAAGCAGGAGCTATTGTTCCGCCAGATGATTTCTGGCCACGAATCCGTGCAGCAACCAAGAAACATGGAGTTCTCTTGATTGCTGATGAAGTTCAGACGGGAATCGGTCGAACGGGGAAGATGTGGTGAGTAGATCACTGGGGTGTTGTACCAGATATCATGACAATGGGTAAAGCACTCGGAGGTGGTGTGATGCCGATCTCTGCATTCGTCTCAACCGAAGAAATCTGGCAATCGATGATGCATCCGAATCCATTTATACATACGACTACTACTGGTGGTGGAGCACTGGCGTGTTCTGCAGCCATCGCAGGACTGCATATTGCACTTCGTGATGATTATCCAAAAATGGCAGAAGAAAAATGAGAATATCTCATGAAACGCCTTCAAAAACTCGTTGAAAAATATCCAGAAATCTATGAATCGGTGAGTGGAAAATGACTTCTCATTGCACAACATTTTCGCTCAGCAGAAATCGGATATGCTGTAACGGCAGAACTATTTCGCAATGGAGTACTCATCGCAGGGACTCTCAATTCAGCCCTCACGAGTCGTATTGAACCACCTATTGTGATCTCATATGAAGAGATTGATCAGGGAATTGATGCGCTCAAAAAATCTCTTAAAACGGTTTCTGAACAATTGGGAAAATCTATCAAGTCTCATCTAGAATCTCTCGAGGAAATTCCTAAAAAGGCATATTCTTCTGACAAGGATCCACTTAAGAAGATGAAGAAAAATATGGTGAAAAAATAGTTGCTTTTAAAATATAAAGTCTATAATGAGAACATGTCTCATATAAATATTGATTTTGTTGTTATAGACACCAGATATTTACTTTTGTGACCAAAAGTAACAAAAGTCTTTCCCAATCTTCCATGTTTCATTTTGTTATCTGTACTCGACTCATTTTCTAAAATTACAAAATTCAGAAACATTGTAATTTTCACGAAAATCTCATCGACAGATATGCAAAATTCACATAAGGAAGAAAATAGATATACAAAATTCATAAATGAAAATGAAACAATTGAAACTACTGAAACAATTCCAGTCTTCTAATAATCTAAATTCTAATTCATTAATTATGTCCAATAACCCATTCATTTCCGCTCAATCTCAGATGCGAACTGCCTACGAATTCCTCAAGTGAAGATATGATAGTCAATTCGAGAAAATCCTATTTCCAGAACGTGTTATCGAAGTCAATATTCCCGTTAAGATGGACAATGGCTCAACTCGTATGTTTACAGGGTATCGTTCCCAGCACAATGGTGCACGTGGTCCATACAAGGGAGGAATCAGATATCACCAAGATGTAACTCGAGATGAAGTGATGGCACTCTCAACTTGGATGAGCATCAAGTGTGCGACTCTCGATCTCCCACTCGGAGGAGGGAAAGGAGGAATCATCGTGAACCCAAAAGAACTCTCACAAAATGAACTCGAACAACTCTCTCGCGGTTGGGTAGATAAGCTCTACAAGTACCTCGGACCTCTCGATGATGTACCTGCACCAGATGTGAATACCAATGGACAGATTATGTCATGGATGGTAGATGAATATTCTAAACTCGTGGGTCACTGGACTCCAGGAGTATTCACTGGAAAACCTCTCTCAATTGGTGGATCTCTCGGTCGCGATACAGCAACTGCCCAAGGTGGACTCTATGTACTTGAGGCGTACCTCAAGGCAAAAGGTGATAATCTTGCCGGTAAGAAGGTAGTCGTACAAGGAGCAGGGAATGCTGGACTCAATATGATCGAACTCCTACAGAAAACTGGAGCTATCCTCATCGGAACATCTGATTCTCACGGTGGAATCTACGACGCAAATGGTCTTGATATCGCGCAAATTGTAGAACTCAAAACTCATAAAAAATCCCTCACAGAATACAAGGGAGGATCTCAGATTACCAATCATGAACTCCTTGAACTCGCGTGTGATATCCTCGTTCCTGCAGCTCTAGAAAACCAGATTACATCAGATAATGTAGCAAATATCAAGGCTGGACTCATCCTCGAACTCGCGAATGGACCTATCACTCCAGATGCTGATGTGGCTCTCTTTGCTCGTAATATCCCAGTGATTCCAGATATCCTTGCGAATGCCTGAGGTGTGACGGTATCATACTTCGAACAAGTACAGAACAATGCCAATTACTTCTGGTCACGAGCTGAGGTACAAGAGAAACTCAAAACTAAGATGGAAGTAGCACTCGAAGGAGTACTCCGTTCATCTACAGAACACAATGTGATGCTCCGAACTGGTGCATATGTGGTGGCTATGGAACGCATCCTGGAAGCTATGAAGATTA
>JAIESH010000126.1 GCA_019746175.1 Candidatus Altimarinota bacterium | reverse complement strand
AATCGATATTTTGGAACTCTATTTTGAGGAAGAGCTCCCAAAAACCTTTGTGGTGGATTCGGTTATCGCTGGAGGAAATGAGATTAAGATACGAATTAATGATGATGAACAAAATATTCGGAGAGTAGTAAATTGTATATTTAGATATCACCATGATGAACAAAAATTCGGTAATATCAATATAGAACTGGGTTCATATGAGCTATCGAAAAAAACTATGGTATACTTTGTAGGAACATTTTCCATCATTGATCGTGAAAGAATAAAAAAAATACTCCTCAAAGATGTGATTAGTTGTATTCGGGCAATATATTAAAAAAATCTCAGATCTAATTCTGAGATTTTTTTTGAATCCAATAGATCCATTCTTGATTACCTGCCTCTCCCTTGAGTGATGATGGTAGTATTTTTAAAATATTAAAATATTTGAGTTGTAATAATCATTCAAATTCCTTCATTTTTTGTTCAACAATTTTGGGATCTTTTGGAACACCCGTATGACGAAGGTGTTCTCGTCCCACCTCAAATTGAGGCTTATACAGAAGTACAATTTCTGTATAACCATCTGAAAGAACAGAAATCGAATCAATAATTTCGGAAAGCGAAATAAACGAGGCATCACACACAATAATATCATATACATAAGGATGATCGATTGCAAAATTTCGTATATCCGTCTGTTCATATGAAGAGACCCTACTATCCTGTCTTATAGACTCATGAAGTTGATCAGTGCCAACATCTACTGCATCGATATGATGAACGCCAAGTGAGAGAAGAACCTGAGTGAATCATCCCGTAGAAGAACCGATATCAAGACAATTTTTTCACTCAAGTACAATTTTTCCTTGAATCACTTCAAAAAAACCAGCCAATTTCTCCGCACTTCGAGAAACCCAATTTACCCTTCTATCTTCTACTATACTAACAGTATCATCTTCTTTTATTTTGAATGATGATTTGTTGCATATTTTCGCATTTAATAAAACCAACCCTGAGTCAATGAGCTGTTGAGCCTTATTACGAGTAAAGCCAAAATGATTTACCAAATATTGATCTAATCTCATAGCCATTTTGTGATATATTCTTGAACTTTCTCTCGTACTGTTGTCTCAATTATTTTTAGTTCATCATCTGTGAGTTTTGATAATACCCAATCACTTACACTATAATTTTCATGCCGACCAATACCAACTTTTATACGAGAAAACTCTGTAGTTCCAGTTTTGAGTGCAATATCCCTAAGTCCATTTTGTCCACCATGACTTCATTCTAATCGGAATCTCACTTTTCCAAATTCCATATCAATATCATCAGATATGATGAGAATATCTTTTTTTGGATCTAGTTTATAATAAGAAACAATTGTTGCAACAGCATCTCCGGAAAGATTCATAAATGTTTCTGGTTTTACTCAAATTACTCATCCTCCGAAAATAATTGATTCAGTAGAGATGAGCGAATTGAATTTTTTTTCAATCTTAAAATTATCAAAAAAAGAATCAACTAGAATAAATCCGATATTATGTCGCGTGTTCTGATACTGCTTACCAGGATTTCAGAGTCAAATAATAAGTTTCATAAATTGAAGCATATAGAAGTTTTTTATTTTGTAAACTCAAAAAGATGTGTCAGTATTTGCTTTTTTTGTATGAAATATGATAGGATATACTTGTTAATAACTTTTATTTATGAAAAAAGTACTCCTAAGCGCCGTATTATCTACTGCGATCATGCTTCCTATAAGTGGAAGTTATGCTGCTCTTGATCCTTGTCTTGAGGCACTCTATAGTTCCAATGGAACGGTAGATAATTGTATTATCAATTCTCTCACAAATGAAACTGATTCAAGTACTGGAGCAAGTTCTTCTCCGAGTAACCTTGGACCATCTACTAATCCTACAAGCACAAATCCAATTCTTCGAAGTATTGAATGAAATAGTTCCCCTAATGTAACTACACCAGAACTGAATGCACCAAATGATATTATCTCAAACAATATTGTCTACACTCCATGGGAAATGCTTCATCGAACACCTATGCTTGCTGGATTCATGTGGACTGGTCCAATTGCCAACTATATAACTCCAAATATGTATATTGGTACACCATTTGGAAATGGAGCCGGATATCTTGGCTCAACCAATCCATTTGCCCAGTATTTAATTGGTGAATCGACCAGCTATGAAGAATGTCTCAGGAATGAATCATTCATTTCATTTGGTCTTGGACAAAGTATTGAGAACTCAGATGTAAGAGAACTCAAGGCAATTGCCAAAATCTGTGCCAAAGAATTCTATGGATCATATTTTGAAGGAAAATCTTACACGACTCGAGAAGAATTTTTGATGATGTTATTTACTATGTTTGAAGAGGATCAAGTTGGTTTTCAATGACATTTTGAAAATGGAAATTATATTAAAAGCAATAAAGATGGATCAATCACTGGGTATTCTAACGTGGATTCACACATATGGTATGCATCATATCTCAAGCTCGCTCGCTATCTTACCATGGTAGATCCTGATGAGAGAACTTGGCAAGCAGGAAAATCAATCACCGATACTGAAGCGGTTGAGATGCTCGCACTCTATACAGCATATCGCATGAATTTTGAAGGAGATAGCATGGATCGCGGAGTTATCCAGACTGAAAAAATGAAATATAATCTATCATTCCCAACTGGAAGTGAAGTAATTATGCGAATCCAATAATCAATACTGTATCAGTCACTCCTTAATTGTGTTATACAAATCAATACCATGGAAAATACAAAATTCATCTCACTTATTGATGAAATCATAAAAATGAATATCTCAGATCTTCATATTACGAGCGAATCATATCCATATATTAGAAATAAAATATGAAATATTGTTCCCGTGGATAAATATGGTGTTGTAACTGGATTTGATGTAGAATCTATTTGTGAATATCTTCTTGGACGAAAGTTTGATGAAAGAACTCTTGATACATCATATTCACAATGAGGAGCTAGATTTCGTATTAATATGTCTCGCAGTATCAAAGGAATTACTATCTCAATGAGAATGATTCCTTGTATTATTCCGAGTCCAGCTGATATACAACTCAGTGATTCAATACTACAAGCAACCAACGCAGATAAGGGAATTATACTCATTACATGACCAACCGGTTCATGAAAATCAACTACCATGGCTACCATGCTCGATTATATTAATAATCATAGCTATAGGCATATTATTACTCTGGAAGATCCAGTGGAATTCGTATATCAAAATCGAAAATCACTCATACATCAACGTGAACTTGGTAAGCAATTTCATACATTTGGTGAAGGCATCAGATCAATTCTTCGTGAAGATCCAGATGTTATAGTAATCGGTGAAATGCGCGATCTAGAAACCATGGAAGCAGCTATTACTCTTGCTGAAACTGGACATCTTGTCTTTTCAACTCTACATACGAACGATACCGTTCAGACAGTAGATCGTATTATCCAATCTTTTCCGGCTACATCGCAAAATCAGATTCGAATGCAATTTGCGCTTTCTATGCGTCTGATTATCTCACAGATCCTACTCCCAAAGAGCGATACATCAGGCATGATTGTAGCAAGAGAGGTGATGTTTAATAGTGATTCTGTGAGGAATTTGATTATCCGTGGGGAAACTCAGAATCTCTACTCTGTACTCGAGCTAGGAAAGCAAAATGGCATGATTCTTATGGATGAAGCGGTTTTGCAATTACTAGCAAATCATAAGATTTATACAAAAACTGCACAAACAGCGATGCGTGATCCGTCAAAAATCGATAGTTTGCAATAAAAATAATTTTCTGCAATACAAAATCCACTCTATTTAAGAGTGGATTTTGTATTTTTAAAAGTAGATATGATAGAATATTTCTATGTCAGTTATACGCTACATCGCGATACTTAGCATCATAGGTACTATGGTTTTTAAGTCGAGCTTTGGAACTGTGGTTCCAACCGATGAAAATGGCAATGTCATAAATTCGATAGAAGAACTCCTTCCAGAAGAAGATATTGAACTCATCGATGGCAGAGAAATAGAAATCAATGAAGATATATCTAGTCTAATTGCTGCCAAAACTGAATATAAAAATTCAGAAACTTTATCAAAAATTGATCCAGGTTTTATTGTAAATCCATTTCGAGAAAATATCGGAACCATTTGAACAAGTACACTAACGGGTATTGTAGATGACAATACGAGTGTGAATCTTATTGAAGGAGAAAAAAGTACAAAAATTCAAGTAACAAAAAAAATTAGAAAACAAAAGAAAATTCAAGGTACGAGATGAACTATTGGAGTAAGTCTTATTACTGGGACTAATATAAAAACTAAACTCGGAGAAGTCATAGATCCAAAATCGATCGATATCTCAACTGTATCGCCCGATACAATGACTAAAGTCAAGGAATTTAATAAAAAAAGAGTCAAAAAAACAAGTAGCAAAAAAGAGTCAAAAAAACAAGTAGAAACTCCAGAAAATGAAAATAGTTATATCTCTGAGGCATTTGAATTTGGAATTCCTGGCAAACATCTTATTTTTTCCAATCCTGTTGCCATAAGTATAGATACTCCTCTCTACTCAGATGGGATAAGTGTAGATATTGCAGTACTCCATGCTGGTGATATGGAATTCAATACATCAGGATTATCATCTTCAGCAAATACCCTTTGTAATGAAGATGGAACATCTACTATTCCTGGTTCAACTTCAATTGTGAAAAATGGAAAGATTACATTCTACACTTGTGGGGCTTCGAGTTTTACTATCAATCCGTCTGGATGAACAGCTGGATCAAATGATCTCAGAATTGTAATTGGGGATTGTGCTCAAGTACAAGTTTACTACAATAATCTTACGCAAATCTACTATAATGGAGTTACTCAAATCAATCCACCAATCAACTGATGTACCAATGCTGGACCAGATTCATGGCCAGTATTAAGAGTAGGAACTACAAATTATGGTAACAAATTCACTGCATGGACAACGGCCACTACAACTGGAAGTAGTATTGGAAATACCTATAATGCCACATCAACCATGACTGCGGTAAATGGAGGAAGAACATACACTTTAATTATAAATTGGTCACATACTGCTCCAAATAAGTATCTTACTTGGAATTATAGAGTCATCATTCCATCATGAAATACTTTACCCATAAAATTCTATTATGGAATGGATAGTTATGTTGCTGGTAGTGATGCCAACGATGTCTGATACTATACCAATACTGGAGGTCAAACCATTGGTATATACGATAGTGCAGCAAATATAATATCGGCATTTCGCTATGTAAACGGTCCAGTATGGACTGGTTATCAGGTTGCGTGATATGCTGCAATAAAAAATCAAATCACCAATGGTAATAATTATACAAATAGTATCACTGCATCTGCTGACCAGTGATTTGGAATCAATTGGGATTTTTGAACTGGGGCGACAACACATTCTGGTACTGTAGAATGGAGGCTTCTTCCTTATGTATCAGCTAATGTAGCTGATCTTATTCCTGGTATTGGACAACCCGAATGACCACTAACAACAGGATATCTATCACAATTACCGATAATATTAACCAATGCTGGTAATCAATCATCCACAGGATGACATACAATGGTACTTACATTGCCAAATAGTATATCTGGACCGACCGTATCATTTATTGATAATGGTTGGTCATGTGGTGCACAGATTGGAACTACCGTAACTTGTACAAAAAATACTAACATTACTTCACTTTGATCAGACACAGTAAGAATTCCTGTCATTCCATTACCAGCTGCAGGCGGAACAAGTGTAACTTTTAATGTGAGCATATCTAATGTAAGTGATTCAAATACGAGTAATAATACTGCATTTGCAACCAATGCTGTAGTAACTTCAACAATTACTTATTCACCTGGGTGAGTTACATGAGCAACACTTTGGCTCAAAGCAAATGGAAACAAAAATTGTAACACAGCAGGATGTACTATTACGTTATGGAACAATAGTGGAAGCCTTGGAGTAGCTGCTAATGCAGTTACTGGACTTGGAACAGTTACATATGATCCGGGTACTCTTATTAATTACAATCCTACTCTCTATTTCAATAATGCAGGACTAAATACAAATAGTAATCTTTCTATTCCAACAAGAACTCTTTCTATTTTCGCTACCACAAAACTCGGAACTGGATGAATTTTTCGTATTGGACCTCAGACAGCGGTAAACAATAGTCTTGATTGGAGTACATTGACCACTCTTGATCGAGTTGCGCCATATAATGCAACTGCATTTTATAACTTAGCCAATCAACGAACTGTGGGATCTGTTGATCTCACAACTACTATTCGTGCATCTAACGGTTCTATTAGTAATCGAACCGATGGGATTCAGACTATGACAAGTGCTAACACAACGAATTTTGCATCAACTAATATGGGTATATGACGAACTGTTAATACTACTTCTGCATTTGCGAGTGTAGGGGAAGTGATATTGTATCCCACAACTCTTACGAATACTGATCGCAATAGAGTAGAATCGTATCTTGGGATAAAATATGGAACCACTCTCAACCAATCAACTCCTCAAAACTATATTCTCTCAAATTCATCAATCGTATGGAATGCGAGCATGGCTTGAATATATAATCAAAATATTACAGGAATTAGTCGCGATGATACCTCTGACTTAAATCAAGTAAGATCACAAAGTATCAATAACTCTGGTGATATTATTGTAAATAGTGTCAGTGCTATAGGTTCGAATTATCAAACTTTGATGTGGGCTAACAATGGAACAAGTACTGGTACTTTTGTTACTACCGATATTGCATCTTGATATGAGCGAATCGATCGTGAATGGCAATTTCAAGAAAAAAATGGAAACATCGGAAATGTTAAAATATCCTACCCAAATACATCATTTCCATTATGAACCACTGGTCCCATTTATTTATTTACCAGTAGTGATGATATATTTGCCACAGGATTGAACGTATATACCGGTACATTGAATGTTGGCAACTGGGAATTCATAGTTAATGTCAATGATATGGAATATATCACCTTTGGAAAAAATGGGGATATAGTTGCACCAAATATTACATCTATCACGCATGCATCAGGTACACTTTTACCAATTGGTAATTTTCCACTCATTGTAAGTTACAGTGATACAGGATCAAGTATAGTGGCTTGATCCTTCACTGGAAAAATATATTCATGGAATGGAGTGAATGCGTGGAACACCACAAATCTTGCACCAAGTTATATGAGCGTCAATGGTGCAGCAACTACAACAACTGGTAGTTTGAATATAGCTGGTCTTCCATTTGGAAAATACAGATTCGATATTAGTATATCAGATAGTACTGGAAATATAAGAACTCAAAGTTATACTTATTTTGTTGATGCTATCGAATGGAATATCTCTAGTGCAGAATATGATATTGGAAATATTATTGCCAACACTCAAACATTTGGAAGCGGAGATATGATAGTAACTGTGAAAACTGTATGAGCATGATTTAGCCTTAAAATGACAGGTATCAATACTTTGGCATATTGACCTGAAACTGTATCTTATTGGGATGGGTTCGAATGATGGGGATACGATATCGGATGAGGAAATTTATGAAATCATTGAGGTGGAACAACTATTGCCAATCAATTAAAAAATATCAACCAAAATGGGCTCAAAAATACTTATACTTATAATGTAAAATATGGTGCAAATCTCAATTCAAATATGGTAGCTGGATTATTTAGTGGCACAGTAAAACTAGATCTATTTGCTAATTACTAAACTTTTCTTCGTTTTTCTTTTTTCGTTCAGCTTCTTTATCAGATTTGATTTTATCTTTATAAGCTTCTTGTTCTTTTCTATATTTCTTTTCCTCTTCTTGGATCTTCGATGCATATTCGAAGATCTTTTTTTCTACAAAATCTTTTTTCTTCGTATATTTTTCACGAGAAACCTTGAGGAGTACATCTCGCGATTGTTGTGGTGGTATATCCATACGACTATGAAGTGGTGCATAGGTAGTCGCTGAAAACACAGGTGATGGCATACCATCAATGAGTAACTTCGTATAGATATCATATTTTCTGAGATTTGTGAGATCTTGTGGAGTAATCACGTCTTCTCATCCAAATACTTCGGAAAATTTGGTCGCATCATCATAGCCAACCTGAAATGATATCAGTGATCATACATTCCCGAATACTGCACCCTGAACCGTCTCAGGCATCTGAGCAATATACTGATTCGCCATTGTAAGAGAGAGCTTATATTTGCGAGCCTCAGAAAGGATTGTGGCAAAGGAATCTGTAGCAAAGTTCTGAAATTCATCGACATACAGTCCAAAATCCCGACGATCTGCTTCTGGTGTATCCGCTCGAGTCATGGCCTCAATCTGAAACTTGGTAACCATCATAGCACCGAGTAACGCTGAAGCATCTTCCCCAATTTTTCATTTCGACAGATTCACGATAAATATCTTTCCATTATCCATGATCCATCTCAGTGAAAATGGATTCTTTGGTTGTCCAAGAATATTTCTAAGAATAGGTGATGAGAGAAATTGTCCAACTTTATTAAGTATTGGATTAATCGCTTCACTCATTTGAGCGGGTGCCATTTTTTCAAATTCTTGTGTCCAAAATTGAATCAAAATGGGATCATTAATTTTTGAAACTACTTTTCGCCGATATGACTCATGGGTGAGCATAAGCGGTATAGATATAAGTGTCGTCTCAGGAATCAGGAGAAGTGTCAATATCGTATTTCTTAGAATATATTCGAGTCTTGGACCCCAACTTTCAGCAAACATTTTTTTAAAAATGGAAACGAGTCCTGAAGCTACGATCGGACGAAGTTCAGGATTCGGATTATCCAGCATATTGAACGCAATCGGATATTCTGTATCGGATGGATCAAAGAGAACGATATCATTCGTTCGAGATTTTGGTATATTGGCGAGAATCGTATCAGCAAGATCGCCATGTGGATCTATGAGAGCAATTCCTCGTCCACTCATAATATCAGAGTAGAGCATATTCTCGAGTAATGTCGATTTACCCATACCCGTTTTTCAGATAATATAGACATGTCGAGCGCGGTCGATCGGTTGTATGCCAAATGCCTCTGTAGAGCCTCGAAAATTGGAGAGTCCGATCGGAGTATTTGGTTCACCCACTGAAGGAAGATTATGAGGCGGTTCAAATCTGCGAGTAGTTACCCAATTCACACCAGGAGTTTTCACGTAAATAGTCGGGAGATGTACGAGTCCTGCAAGTTCAGTAACAGATAAGATACTCTTGTAACGAGAGTATGGTTTGAGTGTTTCACTATAAGTGGCTATTTTTGGGCGTTTTGTTACAAATTTGGCACCATTCGGTTGAGAAAAAATATTCAAACTGGAGGATAATTCCCTGATAATATGATTACTTTTTCCAGTAGTTCCGAGGATAAGTCGGACCGAATATCCGTAGGTTTCAAATTTATTTTCTTGTTTTTCACGAGTTTCTTTTTTATCATCATGGTGCTCTTCTTCTGGATTTGATCCTCCTCGCACAAGAAATGCAAGAGCACGAATGAAAAAAACAAAAGGCATTACAATGAATCGTATCCAAAACCAATGTCCCAGTAAAATAGACTTCAAAAAATCTGGAATGTTATGACTTTCTATTATGGATTTCGCCGTATGATCTCTCCAAGAGTGATCCGAAAGAGGTGCAAAATCAATACGAAAAAATACGGTCTCATTTTTGGTAGATTTCGAAAGAACAGAAGTAATACTTGAAAGTGGATCTATACTTTCCTTCTCTGTACGATCCTTGAGATTCGCGTAGAGCTTGATGGTATCAGCTGATATATGAGAGAGATTGGCTTCTTGAAACGAGATTTGTTCTTCAGAACTAATTGGAAGAGTTGACTCTGTAATCTCTATATCACTATAGTGTGCATAGAGTTGACTCTCAACAAATTGTCGATCTTTTTCTCGAGTTTCTAGAAAAAACCGAATCCGACCAAGATGATGCAATACAAAAAAGCGAAACTGTGGCTTCTCATGGGAAAAAATATGCCACCAAGAAGCATGTGAATCGTGGATGGTATCATGGAGCGTTGAGAGCATTTCACGAGCGACAAACACTCATTTTTCATTAGCTCTATCCACTGCGATTTCGAGTATCACTGTATTCATGCAAATATTTTATAGAAAAGAGGGGAAAAAGCCAATTGCATTTTGGTGATTTTTTTTTATAGTGTACTTATGAATACTATCCAAATAAATAATGCGAATATTCGTATTAATGAAAATTGCCATATACTCGACACCTGACTTGTCGAATTCGCCACCATCGACATTGCTGATGGTATAGAGGTTTTATATACTTATATCGGACCTGCGATATCCCTTTTCGACAAACAAGTTCGACATATTAAAATCTGAAAAAATTCATCTTATGTCGGTACTGGGGTGATTCTTGATAACTCCAATATTGAGATTATTACAGAAATCTGTGGCGACAATGCACATTCAATTCTCGATATTCTCGCACTCGCAACTTCAGGTTCTACCATCTCTGTCGAAGGAGTGGCTCGTGTCGATTCTCCATTTCGTCAGGTGTCAACTCGTGTCGATCAAACTAATATTCTTATCGGACACGGAGCTCGTGTCAGATGAGTTCCAAGACTGGAGATCGCCACTGAAGATATCGAAGGTGGACACTCTTGTAAGATACATAGACTTGGTGGCGATGTACTCTTTTATCTTACATCACGTGGACTTACTGCCGAACATGCTGAAGCAATGCTTCTTAATAGTGAGATACTCAAACACTTACGAACAGTGGATGAAAGCGAAAGAGAAAAAATCTGCTATGATATCCATATGCGACTCAAGAAATAATGCAAAATATTCAATTCTCAGTCTATATAGATACCCAAGATAAGAGAAGGCTCAATCTCTATCTTTCTCATGTATTTCCATATTTTTCTCATCTCTATATCAATGAGCTTATAGAGAATGGGAAAGTTCGAGTAAATGGAAAATCTATCCATGAAGGAGATCGACTAAGACTTAGAGATCTCATAGAAATAGAATGTACTACAGACAAATATTATCTGGATGGAGAAAATATGCCTCTTGAGGTTATTTCGGATAATTCTGATTTTATCGTTATCAGCAAAGATGCCCTTATCAATACGCATACATTTCCTGGAATATATGGCAAAACTGGTACCCTTCTCAATGCGATATTGTATCATTATGGTAAAGAGTGTAATATCAATGGCATCGAACGTCCTGGAATTATCCATAGACTCGATAGAGATACTAGTGGACTCATCATCATAGCGAAGAATGGTCGTTCCATGCAACCTCTCCAAGAGAAAATAGCCAAAAAAGAAATCCGAAAACTCTACTATGCCGTTGTCGTATGACTCGTATCTAAAACTGAGTGAATCATAGAGTCATACATCTGAAACGATCCTAGTGATTACAAGAAAATGACTACCAGAGATCCAACTGATCCAAAACTGGCTCGAACCAAGTATAGACTCATCAGTCATATAGATAATCAATATTCTCTTCTTGAAATTGAACTCTTCACAGGCAGGACCCATCAGATCAGAGTCCATATGGCGGATATGGGAAATCCGATTATTGGCGACAAGGTCTATTGAAATCCAGATATAAATCTGGAAGTATTCGAAAAATATTGACTCAGTAGACAATGGCTCCATGCGAGAGAACTCATGTTTACGCTATTTTGAGTGGATTATCACTTCGTAGCTCCTCTCAAGGATGATCTCAGATTTATACTTGCGGAAAATGGAATAGTAATAGTTTAAAAAAATAACTCCATTTTTAGATGGAGTTATTTTTTCTATATCATTGCTCGCACAAATCCAACAAAGAGTGGATGTGGACAATGTGGACGAGAGATAAGTTCTGGATGAGCTTGTGTCGCTATCATATAGGGATGATCTTTGAGTTCTACAACTTCTGCAAGAGTTCCATCTGGCGATGTTGCTGATACAATGAAACCAGATTTTTCCATCTGTTCACGATATTTTGGATTGAATTCAAATCTATGACGATGACGTTCAACTATTGATAGACTGTCATATACTTTTTCAGCCAGTGATCATTTTCGGATGACGCAAGTATAGTTTCATAGTCTCATATTTCCTCACTTGGAATCCAGTTTTTTCTGATCTTCCATAATATGGATTATATTATTTTTTCACTTTGGAGTGAATTCCTCACTTGATGCGTCAGCAATACCAAGGACATTTCGAGCAAATTCAATCGCCATAATCTGTGAACCAAGACAAATTCAGAGAAATGGAATCTTATTGATACGAGCATATTCTGCTGCTTGGATCATCCCTTCTGTTCCACGTGTACCAAATCCACCAGGAATACATATTCCATCAAGTCATTCGAGTAGCGACGCTCATCTGAGTTCTACCTCTTCCGCTTCAATAAAACGAATCTTGATTCTATGGCGAAGATGGAATCCTGCACACTTGAGTCATTCATTAAGCGAATAATAGGCATCTTCCAGATTAACGTATTTGCCAACCATACCAATTCGGATAACATCAAGTGAATTATCGATATTATTCATGAGTTCTATCCAGTTTTTCATATCTGGTTTTGGTGCCTCAAGATCGAGTTTGAGTAGTATTTTTTCTCAGAAATGTTCTTCATTGAAAGCAAGTGGAACTCGGTAAATAGAATCAAGAGTAGGTGCTGAGATAGTAGCTGAACGTGGTATTCCTGATGCGCTTGCAATCTTCGACATCATATCTTCAGGGATATCCGTATCGGCACGAACAATGAGAAAATCAGGATTGATTCCATAGCTCATCAGGGTTCGAACTGAATGCTGAATTGGTTTCGATTTGAGTTCTTTGGATGCCATGAGATATGGAAGAAGAGCCACATGAACAAACCGAACATTTGTTTCGCCAAGTTCATGTCTGAGTTGACGAGCGGTTTCAAGAAGGTATTCATTTTCCATATCACCTACCGTTCCTCCGATTTCAACGATCGACACATCCGCACCAGATGATTCAAATCCAACTCGTATTTTTTCTTTTACTAGATCTGTTAAATGAGGAACAATCTGAACCGTTCCTCCGAGAAAATCTCCACGACGTTCTTTGAGAATAATCTCTTCATAGAGTCGACCCGTTGTGAATGAAGAATACTTGTTCATATCCGTATCGAGAAATCGCTCATAATGACCGATATCAAGATCTGTTTCAGCACCATCAGCCGTCACAAATACTTCTCCATGTTGCGTTGGATTCATAGTTCCGGGATCAACATTGAGATATCCATCAAACTTTTGACAAAATACTTTTTTTCCAGATCAAGCAATCAGTGCTCCGATAGAAGCAGCGGCAATCCCCTTACCAATACCAGAGAGAACTCATCCTGTAACAAATATTATTTTCATATTTTTTAAGCGTTATTATATAATTGTATTTCAGAAA
Organism: Candidatus Altimarinota bacterium; assembly: GCA_019746175.1. GTDB lineage: Bacteria > Patescibacteriota > Gracilibacteria > BD1-5 > UBA2023 > JABFSX01. Next base: position 4,068 of record JAIESH010000126.1, on the reverse strand, counting down.
TTTTAGAAAAAATAGGATCATTCCAACTCGTGTGTCTATGGATGGAAATGAGGTTTGCAAGTTTTTTACAACGCTCAATTTCTAGAATATTACCCTCTGAAATATAAAATAAAAAATTATCGTATACATCTGCAACTTTAATGACAATGGCATCTTTTCCATATTCAGCACATCGCCGAATAATATCTTCATTTCGTTCCGATTTATCTAAATTAATATTTTTTGTATTTGCCTGAACAATAGCAAGTACTTCAGATCAAAATTCTTTTTGAATAAAAGATTCTGTCATAGTAGTATCCTCAAGTGAATCATGCAATAATCATGCTATCTGTAATTTTTCATTATATCCCAAATTCCATAAAAATGTACCAACTCTTACACTATGAAAAATAGTTGGCTTTTTAAGGTTCTCACTTTCATGAAAATATGTACACAAGAACTTTAATGCTTTTTCAAACTCAAATCCAATCATAATAAATATATTAAACAAAAAAAGAAGGTCGTAAAAAACCTTCTTTTTTAAAAATCGCGAACGTTGTGGCTACACAGGAATAACATGAGAGTATTATAACAAAAATCCAATAAATGCAAGTCATTATTATGAGAATAATTCTCATAATAATTTGATTTATTCGAAATAGGGATATAATGAAATTCCTAAAACCTAACTCAAAAAACTATGAAAAATAATAATCCTTCTATCGAAGCATTGAATCATCTTATCGCTGCATATACAGTAACTTCTCAGAATGCAAGATTCTGTCATTGGAACGTTGTTGGTCCACATTTTGAAGATGATCATGAATTTTTCGGTGAATTATATGACGAACTTTCTGAAGAAGTCGATCTTTTTGCTGAACGGATTCGTGCCCTCAAACTCAATCCCATATCAAGCCTCAAGGATATTCTAACAGAAACAAAACTTGAAGAATATGTACTTCCGATGACCGCTCGAAATATGCAAAAAAATATGCTCAAAGATTATGAACATATCTCAAATGAGATGGCAAAATTCGCAGAATTAACAGCAGATGATGCTGTAACTCAAGATATTATCGTTGGATCCAAGAGACAAATTGATAAACGAGCTTGGATGATGCGAGCGATGCTTGGAGAATAATTTTTAACTTACCAACCAATCTATGAAAGCGAGCGATATTTTTGTAAAAATGTTAGAGGCGTACGGAGTGAAGCAAATTTATGGAGTTCCTGGGGAAGAAAACCTCGATATGCTAGAATCAATTCGTACTTCAAGTATTGAGCTTATACTCACCCGAAATGAACAAACAGCAGTATTTATGGCAGCCAATCATGGTAGGTTTACGGGTGAACCTGGTGTTGCAATAGCGACCCTTGGACCTGGTGCAACCAATATGGTTACGGGTATTGCTTACGCTCAACTCTCATGACTACCACTCATTGTGATTACTGGACAAAAACCAATTAAAAAATCCAAACAATGACTCTTTCAAATCATAGATGTAGTGGGCATGATGCGACCAATTACCAAGTTTGCAACAACCGTTATCAGTGGCGGGCGAATTCCATCACTCGTACATAATGCTTTCAAAGTTGCTAAATCTGAACGACCTGGAGTGGTTCATATAGAGCTTCCTGAAGATATAGCTAGTGAAGATGTACGAATAGATGGTATTGAGGCTATGCATGAGAAAATCAGACGACCAACGATAGATAACAAGATGCTCTACAGGCTAAAAACTGAACTCGAAAAAGCCAAATCTCCAATTATTCTCATCGGAGCTGGAGCTAATAGAAAACAGATTTCAAAATATCTGACTGAATTTATTACCAAACATCATATTCCATTTTTCTCATCGCAAATGGGAAAATGAGTAGTCAATGAAGGAATCGATGAATATCTAGGAACTGCATCACTCACGAGTGGTGATTATATTCACCAAGCAATTGCACAATCTGATCTCATTATATCAGTAGGATATGATCCTATTGAAAAACCCACTACTCTGATGGGAATCGATGGAACTCCGTCTATTCATATTAATTTCTATGAGGCGCATGTTGATGAGGTATATACTCCATATTTGGAAGTTATTGGTGATATTGGAAATACATTCTGGCAACTTACTGAACTCGATATTGAACACCATTGGGACTTTTCAGAAATTAGGAAAATCAAAAATACCTACACAAAATATCTTGAGGAGCATCTTGGGGAAGAGACTCTCTCAGAGGGAATTATGGGACCAAGACAACTCACTCATATTCTCAGAAATAATCTGGGATCATCAGATATTCTCGCACTCGATAATGGACTCTACAAAGTATGGATCTCTCGAAATTATCCATGTTACGAACCCAATACTCTCATTCTCGACAATGCTCTCGCAACAATGGGAGCTGGACTCCCAAGTGCGATGAGTGCGAAGATGGAATATCCAAACAAAGAAGTCATCTGTGTAACGGGTGATGGTGGACTCGTGATGAATCTCTGAGATCTCGAAACAGCGGTTAGACTCAAACTTGATATTATTGTCGTAATTCTCAACAATGGCTCCTATGGAATGATCGAGTGGAAACAAGAATGAGGTGGTATGAAAAAATGGGGACTCAACTTTGGAAATCCTAACTTCTCTATGCTTGCGGGTAGTTTTGGGGCCACAGGGTTTCGTGTAGATAAAAAAGAAGACTTTGAAAAAACACTACAAAAAGCAAAAGAAATCCCCGGAATTAAACTCATAGACCTAGCATTCGACTATCCAAAACATATTAAATAATAGATACTATTTTATTCATAGGAACTATCATAATATAAAAAAAGGCCCGCTTATCGAGGGCCTCATAGGTAGGAATTATTCTCTAGAAAGGATTAGAAAATAAAAACAATGAAAGTATAATTCTTATTAAAACTAATTTCTCTTAACGAAAAATATAAGTAATCGTGTTATTTCATTCAATATTTGGATCCAAATTAAAATCTGATCCAGAATATAAAACATTCACTTTTATTGACTTTGTATCATATGTCGTTGGTAGAATATTCCAAGAAAGTGGTTTTTTATTTCCATTTTTTGGAAAGCGTGATGGATTTATGGTAATAGTTTTATTACGTACTAAATCATAAATATACCTAGAAGAGTTTAATTTTGAATTAATTGTAACAGTTAGAATTGGGTTTGTAGCAGTTTTGCTATAATAAAATACAAAACCTGCTCAAGTTGGAGTATCTCAAAATAATTTTGGAGTCAATTTTTCTATATTTCTTGTAGAAACATCATAACGAACAAGATAACTTCAAAGCATCTTTGTATATGAATCATTCCATGTATTCGCGACCATATATAAGTAATTTCAGAATTTTATGTATCCATTCGCTTTTGTGATTTTTTTATCAAATTGAGGAAGGATTATATTCGTATTAGAGTAGCCAAATGGTCCTTTCTCAAAAAGAGATAAGAGATCTGTGGAATCTGAACCTGCATGCGCAATAATTGGAAAAAATGAAACAATAAGTAAAAGTAGGAACTTTTTCATATAGAAAAATGATAAGAAAATAAAACAATGAAAGTATAGTCGTACTCCCCAATGTTGTCAATTATAACAACAATAGGAATTATTATATATTTCAAAATTTGAAAAAATCCTTACACTAATTTTATAATCAAATACCCTATGTCTAAACTTATATCTACCAATCCATTTACCGAGGAACTTAATACCTCATTTGAAACTCTCACTCGAGAAGAGCTCAGTGCCAAAATTGATCTTGCTGAAAGTGCTTTTCAACAATGGAAAAAAGTTCCAAAATCTGAGAAAAAAGCATTATTTCTGAAACTTGCTGATATTATGGAGATCAGACAAAAAGAACTTGCCGAAATCCAAACTCAGGAAATGGGTATGCTTTTTGGATATTCATTCTGAGGAATTGGTGGAACCATCAAATTAACGAGATGGTTTGCAAACAATTTTGAGACGATTTTAGCAAATGAGATTCAAAGTGCCGAATGAATGGAATTTGAATATCAATATGATCCACTTGGAGTGATCTATGGAATTGCTCCATGGAATTTTCCATTCAATCAAGTATTA